>JBITAC010000022.1:0-8120 GCA_044439905.1 Phycisphaerales bacterium JB063
TCGCCCGGGGCACGCGCGGCGGCGAGCTGCGCCTCGGCCTGCCGCTTCACCTGCTCTGCTTGCGCGAGCTCGGCGCGTAAGGACTCGACCGCGGCCGGCAACGCCTCAAGTTCCGCCTGCATCCGGCCAAGCGCCGCCACCGCCGACTCGTGCTCGAACTCTGCATCCTCCAGGTCGAACGCCATATCCTCCATCGACTCGGCCGCGGCCTGGCTCGCCTGCTCCAGCGACGCGAGCGAGGCGCGGGCCTGCTCCAACGCCTGCGCAACCATCGGGTCGCCCTGGGCCTGCTCGGCCTGCGTCGCGAGCGTCTCGACCGCCGTGCGGTGCGACACCAGCATCTGCTCACGCTGCGCCGCGGCCTGCTGGCGCTGTGCCATCTGCATCCGGGCCTCCTCAACCGCCTGCTGCATCTCAGCAATCCGCGCCTGCTGCTGAGCAACACGCTCCGGGCCCGACGCCAGCGACGCCTGCGCCGATTCAAGCCGGCCCCGGACACCCTCGAGCGCGAGCGCCGCCTCTTCGTCTGCCATCACCGCCGGGTGCTCGGCCGCGCGGTGCTGCGCAAGCTCATCACGCAACGCATCCAGCTCGAACCGCACCTCCGCCGACCGCCACTTCGCCAGCCGCTGCGCGGCGAGCGCGTGCGCGGATCGGGCGTCGCCTGCCGACTGCTCCTGCGCTGCAAACGCCTGCTGTGCCGCAGCCAACTGCTGGGCGGACTGCGCCTGACGCTCGGTGGCCGGGGGGACCGCCTGCTCAGCCTGGGCCAGTGCCTGCTGCGCCGCGTCGCGCATCCCCGTCACCGAGGCGACCTCTTGCTCCGCCGCTTCGAGCTGTTGACGAGCCGGGTCCAGCGCACCGCTCGCCTGCTGCACCGCCGTCTCCGCCTGGGCGTGCTGAGTCGCCGACTGCTCGACGGCTTGGGCGTGCTGCTGCACCTGCTGATCCTGGCTGGCCAACCCCTGCGTCTTCTCCTGCAACACCTGCGCCGCCTGTTCGGCCTGCTGCTGCAAGCCCTCGTCCTCGGGCGACTGCGCCGCCGCCTGCCGGGCCTGCTCCGCCGCGACGCGGGCCTGCTCGGTTTCTTGTGCCAGCGCATCGCGCTGGGACGTGGCCTGCTCGAGTGCTTGCTCCTGCTGCTGCATCTGCCCCGCGAGCATCGCCAGCCGCTGCTGTGCCGCGTCGTGCTGCGCGGTTAGCTCGGCGACCTGGACACGCAGCGCGTCGCGCTGCTGGGTCTGCTGGCCGAGGACCGCCATCGCCTGTTCAAGGGCCTGCCGACGCCGGCCGACCTCCTGCTCCGCCGCGGCGGCCTGTTGGTCCGCCTCCTGCTTCGCTCGCTGCGCCGCGGCCATCGCTTCGTTGGCCTGCGCAGACTGCTGCTCCGCACTCGCCAGTGCTTCGCGTGTACTACTTTCCTGACCCGACCAATACGCAAGCTGCTGCGCGACCGGCACGGGGTTGTGGTCCAAGTCCGCAAACGATTCACCGCCCTCGACCGGGCTCCACCGCATCAGCCGACCCGACAGGTCACTGGCGATCACATGCGCACCGGTCGTGTCGAACGCAGCGCCCAAGGCGATGTCACTGAACACCGCGGTCTCGCGGACGAGCCCGCCGTTGGCGTCCCAGATCTTGACACGGCGGTCTCGGCCGGTGGTGACCAGTCGGCCGTCCTCGGCAAAGGCGACCGACTGTGTGCCCCCGCCGTGCGCCCCCCAGGTGCGGACCTGCGCCCCGCCGTTCATCTCCCACAGCTTGACTTGCCCGTCTTCCCCCGCCGACGCGAGAACGTTGCCGTCGTATCGCCACGCGAGTTGGCTGACCCGCCCGTCGTGGCCGCCCAAGGTGTGGAACGGCGCGCCGGTCTCGGCCTCCCAGACGTGGACCCCGCCGTTGCGGTCGGCGGTGGCGAGCAGGATGCCGTCCGGGCTGAACGCGACCGCGGTGATCCACTCGGTGTGTTTCTCGATGCGGTAGAGCAGCTCGCCGGTCGCGAGGTCAAAGACCTTGACGACTTTCGCGGGGCCGCCCAGCGCGACATAGCGCTGCATCGGGTCGATGTCGGCGGCGAGGACGGCGTCGGTCTCCTCGCCGACGCGCGCGACCTCGCCGCCCGTTTCGACATCCCATACCACCACGCCCCCGCTCTGCCCACCAACCCCGCCCCCGGCCAGGAGTAGCCGGCCCGTCCCGCTGAACCGCAGGACCTCGGGCTGGCCCAGTGCATACGGCAGCGCCCCAAGCAGCTCAAGCGTGTCCGTGTGGTAAACCAAGACTTGCTGCTGGCCGGCGACCGCGACGATGGGGGACCACGGGTGGCCGGCGATCGACGTCACCGCGCCGGGCCGGGGCGTGTGCACGATCGGGCCCAGCGGCATGTCGCGCGGCATCAGCGGCGGGCCCTCGGGCCGACCCAGCGTCGGCTCACCGACCGACAGGTCGACCACCGGTCGGCTCGGCGCACGCGCGGCGCTGTCCGCCGTCTCCCGGCAGCCCTGCTCGACCCACTGACGCACCACCTCGATCTTCGCCGCGTCGATCGGCGGCTGGTTGGGCGGCATCGTCGGCTGGCGGGTGTGGTCCATTACCCCGACCAGCGAGGAGCCCGCCACGTCCTGTGACGCGACGACTTCGCCCGCCGAGCCCCCGGCCATCAACGCGCTGTAGTTGGACAGGTTCAGCCCGCCGCTCTGCTTGTCCGGTCCGTGGCACGAGAAGCAGTGCTGCTGCAGGATCGGGCGGACGTGATCGATGTAGGTCACCGGCGCGTCGTCGGCATAGGCCGGGGCGCAAAGCAACGTGGCGGCGAAGAGAAGTCGTTGTCGTGTCATAGCCATGGCGTCTCGTTAGCAACGCGAAACATCTTGCTCAATGGTTGAACATGAATTCCTTGGAGTTCAAGAGCGCCCAGAACACATCCTCTAACGCCTGGCGGGTGTCTTCGGCCTCGGCGACGTAGGGCAGCAGCGTGTCCAGCTCGACCTGCGTCGGCGGGCGGGTGACACACATGCGGTAGAGCCGGTCGATCACCTGCGCGGGCTCGAGGTTTTCATCGTTGAGCATGCGCTGGACGATCCGGCCTTGGCGGATCTTGTTATTGGTGGTGTCGCCGTTGATCAGGTGGAGCGCCTGGCTGAGGTTGGGCTCCATAATGACCTCGCAGGTGCAGACGGTGTCCCGCCGCGCCCGGCCAAAGGTCGTGAGGAAGTACGTCGAGGTGTTGCCATCAACGATCTGCACCGCGCGCGCCCCCCGTGGCAGCCCGGTGAACTTGTCCTGCGTATCGGTCACCTGGCTGATGCAGTCGAGCAGCACCTCGGCCCGGACCCGGCGGACATGGGCGTGGCTGAAGTTGGTCGTGTCCGTCGCGTTGGTCGGGTTTGCGGATGTGGAACGCTGGTACGCACGCGAGTTGCAGATATCGCGGACGATCTGCTTGAGGTCGTAGTCGGTTTCCACCAGCCGATCACCCAGCGCCGCGAGCAGCTGCGGGTTGACCGGCGGGTTGCTCACACGTACATCGTCGACCGGGTGCGTGATGCCCCGGCCCATGAAGTGTTCCCAGACAAAGTTCGCGAGGTTGCGGTTAAAGAAGTCGTTCTCGGGTGAGGTCAGCCACTGCGCGAGCGCAACGCGGCGGTCGGTCCCGCGGTCGAGCTCGGCAACCGCGCCGCCCAGGTACGTCGGCGGCATCTGCCGGTTATCGACCGGGTGATTGATCTCGCCGTTGTTGCGGTTGAAGATCACGGTCTCGCGCGGGTCTTCGCCGCGCTTGCGGCCGATCTGTGAGAAGAACGCGGCGAAGCCGTAGTAGTCGTCCATTGTCCAGCGGTCGAACGGGTGGTTGTGGCACTGGGCGCACTGCATCCGGGCACCGACGAAGACCTGTACGGTGTTCTCGGCGAGCTTGAGCGTGTCGCGTTCGATCTGGTAGAAGTTCGTCGCAGGGCTCGCGAACGTCCCGCCCTCCGACGCCACCAGGTCGCGGGCGATCAGGTTCATCGGCCGCTCCGACGCGAGCTGTTCACGCAGCCATTCGTAGTACAGCACCGCCGACTTCGGGCTGATCGTCTCATTGCTCGAACGGATCTGCAGACGCTCGGCCCACTTCATCACCCAGATCTCGACAAACTCCATGCGTTCGAGGAGCTGATCGATCACGGCCGAGCGTTTGTCGGGCGACTCGTCGGCGAGGAACGCTTCGAGGTCGTCGGGCGTGGGGAGCTGGCCGACGATATCGATGTAGACGCGTCGCAGGAACACCTCGTCGCTGCACACCTCCGAGGGGATGATGCGCATCTTGCGGAGTTTTTCGTTGAGGTGCTCGTCGACGTAGTTATTGGCGGCAAGCGTCTCGGGGTAGGGGGTGTCGCCCTGGGCGGGTGCGGGCACGACGATGACAGGCGTGCCGACGGTGTAGGCGTCGAACCGAGCCATGACGAAGGCCTCGCCACGAGCCCCGGCGGTGATGGTGCCGTCTTCGCCGATGTCGGCCGAGGGCGCGTTGCTGGTCATCAGCACGGCCTCGCTGGTGATGTCACGGTCGCTGCCGTCGGAGTAGTGCGCGCGGACGGTGACCTGCTGGGTCGCGCCCTCGCCTTCGAGCACGATATCGAGCGGGAGGATCTCGACCCCGGTGACCGTCGCGACGTCGGCGGGGTCGTCGGGTGCGCCCGCGTCGAGCCAGCGTTTGAGCGTCGCATAGAACGCGTGCTCTTCGGTGAAGAGCTGCCCGCCGGTGTGTGGCACGCTGCCCACGGCCTTGGTGAGCAGGAGGGAGCGTGCGGTGTCGGCGAGGTTGATGCGTCGGCCCGGGAGCTGGCGGGTGATGTTGTGGAAGTCGTTGGCGGGGTCGTAGCCGAATAGCGAGAGGTGGAAGCCGTCCTGCCCGCGGGCCGAGCCGTGGCAAGAGCCGTTGTTGCAGCCGGCCTTGGCGAAGACGGGCATGACGTCGAGCCGGAAGCTGATCGGCCGGTCGGCCTGGGCCTCGCGGACGGTGAGGGGGATGCGTGCGGACTGGCCGTTGTGTTCGACAACGACCGTGGTTTCACCATCCTGCAGGGGGCGGATGACGTTGCCATCGATCGACGCGAGCGATTCGTTCTCGAGGCGGTAGGTCGCGGTGTGCGTGAGGTCGACCGTGACACCGTCGGCGCGTCGCGTGCGGACGACGAGGGACTGGTGGTCGGCGTTGGTGTTGAGGTCGATGGACGCGGGGTAGACCTCAAGCCCGCCGGGCTGCTCGGCCTGCGCAGGCGCCTGGGCGGGCGTGGTCGCGGGCTCGTCGGCGTTGGCGTGCACGATGGAGAACGACATCACACCGGCGGCGGCGAGGCACGCGGCGCTGAGGGTGAGTCGGCCGATGAGCGCGGCGCGGCGGGTGCGTCGGCGGGTTGTCTTCTTTAGATCGTTCATATCGTGCTATACCTGCCCTAACGGGCGTGAACTACTCGGGCGCTACACGGCGCAAATGCGGCTTCGCCCAATCAACGAATCGAATCGCACACAGCGGCGCTGCGTGGCACCCGGCGGTGTCTCACTCGCCCCCCTGTTCACGGCGGCGCTGGGCGTCGCGGCGGAGGTGTTCAAGCCGGGAGAGCTGTTCTTCCTGTTCGGCTTCCTGCTGCGGCTGTTCTTGGGGTGCGGCGGCCTGCGCGGGCTCATCGGGCCGTGGGCGGTCGACACGCAGCGTGCCGTTGGGTGTGGCGCGGGCGACGACGGGCTCGCCGTTGACCTGCAGGGTGACCTCGCAGAACACGCCGCGGTGCTGGTTGACCGGGGTTTCGTTGGTCGTCGTGATCTCAAAGACGGCCTGCTCCTGGCCATGGGTGATCATCTGCGGCTGGGCCGAGGCATGGGCGGGCAGACCGAGCAGCTTCAGTTCCGCTTCGCCCTCCCATTCGCGCGGGTGCTGGAGCTTGACGATCATGCGTGCGGTCTGGCCCTGCTCACACGCGGCCATCTCGACGTTGCCACGGACGAAGGGCTCTTCGACGGTGAGGTGGACGAGTTGGGTGCTGACCCAGGCATGGCCGTTGATCGCGGGCGCGTGGCCGTGGACCGCGAGGGGCCAGGTGTTGAGCGGGGCATTGCCGTTGGCGTTGATTTCGAAGACGCCTTCGGACTGGTCGCCCGGGATATCGACCCGGCCGGTGGAGCTGATGCCCGGCGGGTTGAAGAGCATGTACATGCGGATCGACTCGGTGTACTCGGGGTCGCGTTCGACGGTGATGCGCAGGCGCATCTTGCCCTCGCGGACCAGGGGTGCTTCGGGCTGGATCGCGGTGATGCGGAAGGGGACGGGCGCGGTGACGGCGACGGGTAGTTTTTCGAGCGCGGTGTGGTAGTACTCGGTACGGTTGGGGTTACCCTGGACCAGCGCGGTGTTGTCGCGGAACCCGCCGATGACGGGGCTGGCATTGTCCCGGACATGCGTGCCGAGTACTTCGACGAGGCGGAACCCGAAGGGGGCGTCGGGGTCGGCCTCGATGACGACCGGCGCCTGGTCGGTACCGCCGAGCCAGCCGTCGGTCTGGAGCGTGACGCCATCGGGCAGCAGGTCGCACGAGAGCTGGACCTCGCCGCCGACGTCGATGCGTTCAACACGCATGAGGATCGCGGCGCGGTTGCCTTGGGGCACGGCCAGGGTCTGACGGGCCTGCACATTGTTAATGTCGTTGCGGTTGGGGTAGACGCGGAGGCCGGGCTCGACGGCGGTCGCCTCGACACGGTAGACAAACGCGGGCCCGCCGCCGCCCAGGTGGTCACGAATACGGAGGAAGTACACGCCGTCCTCGGGGAACGTGTAGCGGAGCTTGCTGTCGGGTCCGCCCTGGTCGTCGTTGCCTTGCAGATGGCTGCCGTCGCCCTTGAACACGTTGATTACCGCGTCGAGCGGGCTGCGCAGCGAGCGGGCGTAGACGGTGAAGTCGATGACCTGGCCCTGCCGCGCCTCGAACTTGTACCAGTCGTGCTGGTCGGCCGCATCGATGATGCCGTTGAACGCGGCGGGCAGCGCGGCAGCGGGGGCATCCTCAAGCCGACGCCAGTGGCTGTTATCCACACCCGCCTGCTCGATAACGTTGGGCAGGTCGTTGACGCGGAAGCGGTGGGGCGAAGGTGCGCCCGCGCCGTCGGCCTCGGGGAACAGGCCAAAATCGTTATCCGGCTCGGCAGGCAGGGTGACCGTCTGCTCGAAGTCGCCCGCCACATCGCCGATGAAACGCACATTCAGCGTCTCGCCCGGCTGACCGCCCGCGGGGAACACGATGCCCGGCCGGGGGAACGTGCCCACGTGCATCGCGTAGTAGCAGTTGTCGCCGCCGGCGTAGGCCGAGTCGCGCACCATGATGATGTACCGCCCGTCCTCGGGCGCGATCAACGACGCCACCGGGTCCTGCAGCAGCAGCGACGAGTCGTCACACGCCGACAGCTCAAACCGCTGCTCGTTCATGATCGCGACATACAGGTCCGTCATCGCCCGGCCAAGACGCATCGCGTGCACCTCCGCCGTGATGCGCTGGCCCTGCTTCGCCTCAACCACAAAGTAGTCGACATCTTCGTTACGGACCCGGCCAAGCACCGTGCTGTCCAACGCAATCGCCTGGGGCTGGTCAAAGCGGTTGTTGTTCGCGTCGTCGTTGTCCTGCTCGTGTACCGTCGGCAGGGCGGTCACATGAAACGAGCACATCTCACTCACGCCCGAGCTGGTGACGATCCGCAACTGGTGCTCCCCCAACGCCGCGTCGGGCGCAATGGTGAGCGTGGCCTTGACCTGGTTATTGTCGACCACCTCAACCGGGCCCGCACTGATGCCCTCGGTGTGGAACAGCACCTGCGGGTCGTCCTGCAGGCGTCGGCCATAGAACCGGACCTCGACCTCGGTCCCGCGCTGCCCGGCGACCTGGACGATGTTGCGCAGCTCGGGCTGGCCGGCGGAGACGGGCGCGGCAAAGAGCGTCAGCAACAACGCAGCAACGAGCGGCACCACGACGGCAGAGAAATTGTGTTTCATGGTGTGATCCCTCCGTGGATAACCAGCGGCCCACGGACGCCGGATAAGTTTCGTAGGGTGGGTGGAGCGAGTCCGCGAGCGATACCCACCGCGCGCTACC
>JBITAC010000023.1:0-27161 GCA_044439905.1 Phycisphaerales bacterium JB063
GTCGACCCGTTCCCCCGGGTCGGGCTCTACACCACGTCGAGCACGGACGTCGAACCCCGCGACCGCGAGCTGATGGCCAACCTCTTGGACCAGCAGGAAAGCGACACCCGCGTCGCGACCGAGTTGACGATCGGCACGAGCGCGGTCGCCAGCCAGGCAACCCAGCAGGTGCAGGTGCGTAAAGAGATTTGGCCGTGGTTCGTGTGGGGCGCGCTGGCGCTCTTAGCGGTGGAGTGGCTGGTGTATACGCGGCGGATGCATATCTGATGGGTGATCAGAGATACCCAATGGGCATATTCAGAAAAACCATACGTTTAGACGTTCCAGGCGTGGGCACGCTTATCCCAGACAAAAATCGAAAGTGGAAACTGGGCATTGCGTTCCGGGGACTCGACGAGCCGGTTGTTTGTCGTGTCAATTCCGAGCCTAAGACCAAGGGGCTTGGCCTCAGGCCTGACGAGTTGGAAATGGCACTGCTCCAATCTTTCTTGGATAACCAGCAAAAAGCCGAGCAGTCTGTAGAAGCTTTCCTCTACGATGAGTACAACAGCTACCGAGAAGCGAACGCATTTCCCTTGGGGCGCAACCCAATCACAGATGGGGCTTGCGAAGACGATGATGTTTTCTGTGAGCTTGCATCAAGCCAAGGGGTATGGTTGCGCGTGATTTTCTTTGAGATAGGTTTCTGTCCAGGGCAGAAAGTCAATGATATCGAGTACGAGATGGCGATCACCTATCGATTCGATTGGGACTATGAACACCGCTACGCGCTATTGCTAAAAGACAACAGGGTGGTGGAGATGGTTGACTGTTAACGGTGCAGCTGACACATACCGGTTTATGAGGCTGTTGAAGTGGGGCCGTGTAAGTGGAGTCATATTTTATGCCACATCCTGCGTCGGCCGTGTCATCGGCGGCGGCAGCTCGCGTCCCTCGGCCTCGTAGTGGTCGATGATGTCTTGCAGTGTTTCGCAGAGGTCTCGGTACACGGCAACCGGGTCGTCGCCGTGGATGCCGGTGATGAGGTCGGGGCATCGGCCGATGTACGCTGCGTCCTCGTCGCTCCACTCGACCCATTTGTGGTACTGGTCAATCGTTTTCATCGTTAGCTGCCTTGATCGCTTTATTGACCTGCTTCTCTTGGTACGGCTTCGCGTCAGCGTTGGACTTGCCGCTCAAAGTCACGGCACCTGAAAATTTAGCATGAGTGAACTTCCGATGCGATCCCTTTCCACCTGGAATCTTCGAAAACCCCGCATCTTCCAGATCCTTAATTAGCGCTTTGATCTTTCGGGGCACACGTGATTCCAAAGCGAAGGTTAGGCCCGATCAGACTCAAACTGCCCGACCAGTTCGATCTCGACGTGGTCGACTCGGAAGCCGGTGCGTTCCTGGACTTTGGCGAGGACTTCCTGCTTGATCTGTGCGAGCAGTTCGTGGGAGAGGTCGTCGGGGGCGTCCTGGATTTCGCCGGTGCAGGCGTCGCGGAGGTGGGTGTGGTGGTCGGTGTGGGCGTCGTAGCGGGCGCTGCCGTTGTGCCCGGCGTCGGGGAGTTTTTGGATGAGGCCTTTTTCGGTGAAGCACTCGAGGGTGTTGTAGACGGTCGCGAGCGAGAGGCCGGGCAGCTGGTGCTGGACCTTGCGGTAGAGCTCGTCGGCGGTGGGGTGGCAGCGAGAGGCGGTGAGCGCGGCATAGATGGCGTGCCGCTGCTTGGTGCATCGGAGGTCGTGGCTTGCGAAAAGCTGGTTGGCTTGGTTGCAGTCCATCGTCATGGTCAGGGGTTCTATCGGCCAAAGACTGGCCCGGGGATAGGCCGGTGGGTCATGATATGCGGTAAAGCGCGGGATTTCCACAGGTGCCGCGCGGGCTGGGGCGGGGGTGTTGGGCGGCCCGTGCCTGGCTTTCCCAGACCCCCACGCCCGTGGCCGGTACACTGTCCGCCTTATGGCCAAGCGCACCAACAAAACGGTCCCGTCTGTCTCGAAAAAGCCCCGCCGATCGCGTACCAGCGGCCGGTCCGGGCGTGGTTCCGGGGCCAAGCCCGGGGGGTTGACATATGCCGACTCGGGGGTCGATATCGAGGCGGGCGACGCGGTGGTGGGGCTGATCAAGCACCACATGCGGCGGACGTACGGCCCGCGTGTGCTGGGCAAGCACGGCGCATTCGCGGGCTGCTTCCGGCTCGATTACAACGAGAAGCTGTTCAAACGCAACTACAAAGACCCGGTGCTGGTCGCCTGCACCGACGGGGTGGGGACCAAGGTGCAGCTTGCGGCGCAGCTCGGCATCCTGGACACGATCGGCCAGGACTGTGTCGCGATGAACGTGAACGACCTGATCGTGCAGGGGGCCGAGCCGTTGTTCTTTCTGGACTACGTGGGGATCCACAAGGTGGTGCCCGAGGAGACGGCGCAGATCGTGAAGGGCGTGGCGGACGGCTGCGCGTTGGCGGGGTGCGCGCTGCTGGGGGGCGAGACGGCGGAGATGGCGGACACGTACAAGCCGGGCGACTTTGACCTGGCGGGGTTCACGGTGGGGGTGGTGGAGTTGAAGAAGGTGATCGCCGGGGCCGAGCGCGTCGAGTCGGGCGATGTGATCCTCGGGCTGGCGTCGAGCGGGGTGCACAGCAATGGCTACTCGTTGGTTCGTGCGATCATCAAGCAGGCGAAGCTCAAGCTGGACAAGGTGTACAAGGAGCTTGAGACGGACAAGACGCTGGGCGAGGTGTTGCTTGAGCCGACGCGGATCTATGTGAAGCCGATCATCGAGGTGCTGCACAAGTACAAGGTGAAAAAGCCGATCAGCGGGATGGCGCACATCACGGGCGGGGGCCTGCCGGGCAACCTGAACCGCGCGCTGCCGGAAGACCTTGACGCGAAGCTGGTGCGTGGCAGCTGGGAGGTCCCGCCGATCTTCCGGTTCCTGCAGGAGAAGGGCGGGATCGCGGACGACGAGATGCTCAAGGTGTTCAACATGGGGGTGGGGTACACGCTGATCGTTCGGCCGCACTTCGCCGAGGCGGTGGAGAAGCAGCTCGCGCGTAGCGGCGAGAAGGTGTACCGGCTTGGCGAGGTGGTCAAGGGCAGCGGCAAGGTGCGCTGGTAGGGGCGGCGTCGACGCGGGTGAACGGTTCGCGCGATAGCGCATTTCTAACACACGTATTGCGGGGCAATCAGGGCGTTTTTCGCCTTGCTTTTCCATGTAATTCTCACATGGTGCTTGCGCTGCGCTCAATTGGGGGCGGGATACTCCTACCCGTCTGAGGCACGCCGTGTGGCGGCCGCAAACCCCGCCCGACCAACCCGCCGGGCACCCCCCAAGGAGTAGACCATGGAAACGAAGATTGCTCTCACCGCTGCGCTGGCGCTCGCCGGCCTCGCCTGCCCCCCCGCCCTCGCCGCGACGATGGACGCCGTGTCCGTCGGGTCCATCCACATCGGCGGGCACACCGCCAGCAACGACGACGGCTCGGAGTACTACGCCTCGGGCAACGACGACAGCTTCTCGGAGTACGGCGTCGCGACCTTCCTCTTCACCAACGCCGACTTCGGCGGCTCGCTGACCGACCTCGCGTCCGCGACGTTCAACCTGACGATCAACGACCGCTCGTTCTCCGACGGCACCTCGCTCGAAGTCCTCTTCAGCGCCGACGACTTCGACGCGGACTACACCGGGCTCGACTACGACAGCTCGCTGTTCAACGGCTTGGATACAGCCGACTTCACCTCGCTGACCTCGCTGGGTGTCTACAGCGTGGCCGACACATCCAGCAACGGCGGGGCGGTCGAGTCGATCGCGCTTGACCTGTCCGCGGTCGAGGCCGAGCTGATTGGTCAGATCAACGCGGGCTCCGAGTTCCAGCTCATCATCGCCGTCACCGACGCCTCGCACGACATCACCTACTCGGGCGTGGGCAACACCTTCGACCCGGGCGCCCCGTCGCTCACCCTCACCGCGGTCCCCGAGCCCGGCTCGCTGGCGCTGGTGGGCCTGGGGGCGCTGACCCTCATCCGCCGACGCCGCGCCTGATCGCCATCACGCACGGAGCGAGAGAAGAGACCGCGACTCACGTATCGCCGCCGAGCATTGCAACCGGCATGGCAGGCCCCCGTTAGCGCGGGGGCCCAGGCCATTTCAAAACCAAGACGATTACGCAAGCCAACCGATCGGAGACCGACCTATGAACGCGACATCCCGCCAACGCAAGGCATTTACGCTCATCGAACTGCTCGTGGTGATCTCCATCATCGCGCTGCTGATCGGCATCCTCTTGCCCGCGCTGGGCGCGGCCCGCAAGTCTGCCCGCGCCTCGGTCTGTCTGGGCCACCTCCGCGGCGCGGGCCAGGGCGTCGCCACCTACGCCACCGACAACAAAGACTTCTATCCCGGCCCAAACACCTCGGGCCGACGACTCAACGACAACACCGTCGACGCGGGCGATTCCGACGGGGCCGGCAAGCCCATGCAGAACTTCGACTGGATCTCGCCGACCCTGGGCGAAGCGCTCAGTGCGCCCAAAGACCGCCTGCAACGCATGGCCTACCTCTTCAATGAAGAGTTCCGCTGCCCCGACAACGACCGGCGGTACGACGGCGCATTCGGTGGAAGCATCCCCGGCTTCGACTCGTCGACCCTCTTCAGCAACAGCTACTCCACCATCACCTCGTTCCACGTCTACAACACCGGCGAAGCGCCTCCGAGCCAGCCCGACGCGATCGAGTACAAAAACAGCCGCGCCGTCGTCAACCTCCAGGGTACGGGCAAGCCCTTCACGATGGACTACGTCGGCAACGCCAGCGGCAAAGTCTTCGCAATCGATGGCTCACGCTTTGTCGACGCCAGCGGTGAGATCACCTTCAACACCTTCGCCCGGGGGATCGACGGCCACAACTACGGCACCTACGGCCCGGGCAACGCCAACTTCGAAGGCAGCCCCTTCTTCAACAACGGCGCACTCACCGACATCGGTCGCGAGTTCGGGTTCCGGCACGGCGGCTCGACCAACACCACCTTCTTCGACGGCCATGGCGAAAGTCTCCCGTTCAAAGAGTCGCTCGACACCGACCTCTACTACCCCTCGGGCTCCATCGTCACCGATGCGGGATCAACCTCCGACCCCGACGACAGCAACGGCGACGTGGTGCAGTAACGACGTATCGACGCCGTGCAGGTAGAGTGATACCCATGCCAAGACCTGCCTCATCGCGATCGGTTTGCGTCTGGTGGTTGGCCTGCACGTGCCTGCTTGTCGGCTGCCAGCAACGCCCGGCCTCGGCCAGGGGTGAGACGCCCGGCTCGATCCGCGTCGCGACGTTCAACACCGCGATGAGCCGGGAGGACCCCGATGGGCTACGCGTCGCGATGCTCAGCGGCGAAGATGCTCAGGCCAAGCGGGTGGCCGAGGTCTTGCAGCGCACGCGGCCCGACATCGTGCTGCTCCAGGAAGTCGACTACGACCCGACGGGCGAGACCTACGACGCGTTCCAGCAACACTACCTGGGCGTTGCGCAGAACGGGGCCCGGCCGATCACATACCCCTACCGCTACGCCCCCGTGGTGAACACCGGCGTGTCGGCCCAGGTTGATGTCAACGGCGATGGCGACGTCGCCGTGCCCCAGGATGCGCACGGCTGGGGCAACTACCCCGGGCACTACGGCATGGTGGTGCTGTCGATGCACCCGATCGACGAAGACGCCGTCCAAAGCTTCCGCGAAGTACGCTGGGCACAGGCCGACCCCGAATCCATCGGCGCCACCGGCTACTACGGCACGAATGCACGCGCCGCGCTCCGGCTGTCGTCCAAAACACACGACACCGTCCCCGTCGACGTCGCGGGCGACATACTCCACCTGATCATCTCCCACCCGACCCCGCCCGTGTTCGACGGACCCGAAGACCGCAACGGCTACCGCAACGCCGCCGAGATCGCGCTGGTCGCACGCATGATCGGTGCGCTGCCCGACGGCGCGTTCTTCGTGGTTCTTGGCGACCTCAACGCCGACCCTAACGACGGCGATTCGCGGGCGGGCGCGATGGATGTGCTGCTCGAACACGACTCGATCCAGCCCGTCGCGCCTACCAGCGAAGGTGCCGCACAGGCCGCGTTGCGCGACGCCGGCACCAATCGCACCCACCGCACCGACCCCGCCACCGATACCGCCGACTGGCTGGACATCCCCGGCCGCGGTTCGGGCAATCTCCGTGTCGACTACGTCCTGCCCAGCACCGGCCTGACCGTCCGTGACAGCGGCGTCTACTGGCCCACCGACGACGACCCGTTCGCCTATCTCCTCGAAGCCAGCGACCACCGCCTGGTCTGGGTTGAGCTCGGGGTGGATTGAGGGCTTGCCCATCGGGTCTTTCCGCTCGCGATCAGTGTGGTGTCCACGCAACATCCCGCGTGACCCGGGGGTTTTGACGGGCGGGGGTTGAACGGCGGGGCGGGGTTATCGGCGGTCAAAAACGCGTTTTCTACGCTGGCAGGGGCGTTTTTTTAGGAAGTCGCGCACAGCGTTCACATTCTGCTGGCCTTCTCTTTGGACGGTGATACAACTAACGCAGGCAGCGAACGCCCCCGCTGCCCGGTAGCCGCGCCAGGACGCGGCGTCCCCTCCACGACCGAATCACTTTGGACTTTTGATATGGATGAAAAGACGTTCCAAACCAAGCTCGCCGGCCTGATGAGTGAGATCTCGACCCTGCCCAAGGCCGAGCGCGACAAGCTCGCGAATCTCGCCCAGCAGACCCGCGACCGTCACGCGCAGATGAAGAAGACGGTCAACGACCTGCAGGAGTCGATGGACTACCTCCGCCTGTCGATCAAGTACCTCGTCTTCGACCTCGAAGCCACGCGACGCGAGAACAAGTACCTGCGCGAGATGATCGAGGCCCAGGAGCAGGACGCGGGCGGACAGCCCGGCGAGGGCTTCGACGACCGCGACGCAGACTCGGAAGACACACACGGGCTCGACTAATCGGCCCGAGCGCATCGCCTTTGGATGCGCACCCGGATTGAGGAGGCCGCGCGACAGCGCGGCACCTCGGGGAGTTCCTTGGGAAGGGAAACCCGTACCAGCCCAGGCCCACGCCAGTTATCGGCGTGGGCCTTGCTGTTGCGCGCGATGGGTCCGTTTCGGTGTAATCCGCAAGCTCGGGGTGATGCTGCCCGCGCCACACGCCGATCAAAAACCGGGGCTATGATGCCTCCGCAAGCCGTGGCCGACCCTCGCGTCGGCACGGGTCACTCGATCAAACCCCCCGAGCCACCCCCATGCCCCACGACCCCTTCGCCCTCATGGCCCGCTCCCCCGAACTGCTCACCGCCGGGCTGGCGGACCCCCGCGCCGACCACGGCGCCTCGCCGACCCACGACCCGCGCTACCTCCCGCCCCATGTGGCCGGGCCTCTGCAGCGCACCCGCGAGATGACGATCGACGAGCTGCTGCTCGAGAACCGCATCATCTTCCTCATCGGTGAGATTCACCACGGCACCGCGATGGGTGTGGTCATGCGGCTGCTCCACCTGGCCAACCACAAGCCGGGCCAGGACATCCACCTCTACATCAACTCCCCCGGCGGTGCGGTCGACGACACCCTCGCCATGATCGACACGATGCGCCACATCAACTGCGATGTCGCGACCTACTGCGTGGGTAAGGCGATGTCCGGCGGGGCGCTCACCCTCGCCGCGGGCACCAAGGGCAAACGCTACTGCCTCCCCCACGCCAAGGTCATGATCCACCAGCCCTACGGCGGGGTGTATGGCCAGACGACCGACGTCCAGATCCAGGCCGAGGCCATCCTCAAGACACGCGACGAGCTCAACGAACTGCTCGCGGGCTACACAGGCCAGTCCCTCGAGACGGTCGCCAAGGACGTCGAACGCGATAAGTTCTTCACCGCAAAGGAGGCTGCGGATTACGGCATTGTTGACGAAGTCCTGATGCCCCCGCCTGCCGACGAAAAGAAGAAGTAATCGCGCCCCGCGCGTCCGTTGCGGCCCGTATCGCACACCACAATAAGTACCGATGAGTGGGCCTGATGTTCAACATCGGGCCCACTTTGTTGCGCGGCGCTCGAGCATCCGACCGACCGCCCGCTGGCCTGCCTGCTGCATCACCGACTCACTCTGCGTCTGCCGCGTCCGCTCGGCGGATCGACGGGTGCGCTTCTTCGAGCCGGGCCAGTTCCTGCTCTACCAGCTCGCTGACCAGGGTGTAGCCCGCCTCGGACATGTGCAGCCCGTCGGTGAACATGGACGGGATCGGCTCGCCCTGCTCGTCGATCAGGAGCGGGGACTGGTCGACATACGAGAGCCAGTCCGCCTCGTCGCAGTAGGCCGACATCGCCGTGTTGGCCCGGGTCATCTCTTCCCACATGCCCCATCGGCTGACGCTTGGCGCGATCCCGAGCAGCACGATGTGTGTGTTGGGCAGGGCCTCGTGGACCCGCTCGGTAAAACGGACGAAGTCTTCGACCACGAATTGGGCCGGCTGCCCCAAGGCGATGTCGTTGGTTCCGCAGTAGAACACGATCACCGCCGGTTCATACGGTAGTGCAATCAGATGCATGTAGCGCAGCACCGCAGGCAAGGTCGATCCGCCAAAACCGCGATTGGTCACGGGCCGACCCGCGAAGAACCGGTCCACATCCCACAGCCGGATCGTCGAGCTGCCATAGAACAAGACCCCGCCGCGTGGGGGGTACGCGGCGCGGTCGGCCTCGAGGAACCGATCGATGTCGCCTCGCCAGTGGTCCGTCTCGATCTCGACGCGTTCGGGGGCTTGCGCCTGCGTCGGGGCGGTTGGTTGAGCCACTCCCTGGCAGCCCGCCAACACCAGCAGTACCCCGGCTATCCATTGCTTCCACATCGTCCGGTTCCTTTCAGTCAATCATCGTGTATCAGCCCGGCCATCGGCGGGCCGGCGCTGCTCGCCAGGCCTGCCCCGCGGGCGGGGTGACATCATAAACCCGTCGCCCCCGGGTTGTCCGCTCCAGGCGACCCGGGTACAGCGGGCGGGAAACGCCAAAAACCTCCAGCCCCCCCAAAGAAGGGGGTTGGCGTGTAGTCGCATTGTGCTATTTTTTGTAACCGGTTTAGTGTCCGCCGTCTCCGGGGTGGCGCACGCTGGCTGGCCGGGGCAGTCTTGGGGGGCGCGTTTGCGGGGACAGTGGGCAGCGACCGGGTCGCGGTCAAGGGAAGAGACGGATACCACCTTGCGCTATGCGCGGGGTGTTGTCTTTTGTAGCATGGGTCTACCAATACGGCTGTTGCTTTGTTCGTCCTTCGCGAAGTTCAGGGCTGGACGTCAGGCGGGCGGCGGTGGTTGGCGTGTGTGTCTACGTTTCCGGTTCTCGTTTGTTTGTTTCGAGGTGTCCATGTCGTTTGATGAGGTGCGCGGGGACGAGGCCCACGGGCCGGTGTCGGAGGCGGATGTTCGGGCGATGGTTCGGCTTGTGGGGGAGTCGGCGGGTCTGGAGCAGGATATCGCGGCGCGCAAGCGTTTTTTGATGTCGGGTCTGTGCGATCTGGTGGATGCGGATGCGTGGTTCTGGAGCTGCGCCTGCAACTCGGGCACGCCCGGCGAAGCGCCGATGACGCTGGGCTACTTGTATGACGGTTTTACGCCTAAGCAGCTCGCCTCGTTTGTCGCGGCGCAGACCCACCCCGATGTTCCCGCGGTGTTGGCGAAGATGCAGGCCGAGGTGCGTGCCCACCGCCCGCGGACGATGGTGATCGAGGAGTTTGTCGATCATCAGGTGTTTTTGAAGTCCGAGTGCTCCGACCTGATGCGCGGGGCGGGGGTGGGGCCGGCGGTGATCAGCTTCTGCCCGCTGCCGGATTTGCAGCCGGGGTTTATGAGCGCGGTGGGGGTGTATCGTCGTGTGGATCGGCCGGGCTTCTCGCGTCGCGACCTGCGGATGATCCATATCGTGCTGTCGGAGGTGCGCTGGTTGCACGAGGCGGGGTTTGCGCTGGACGCGTCCACGGTGGAGGCGACGCCCGCGCTGTCCAATCGGTTGCGCCAGGTGATGACGCTGCTCCTGGACGGCTGGGGGCGCAAGCAGATCGCGTACGAGATGGGGCTGAGCCCAAACACCATCGCGGGCTACATCCGTGACATCTACAAGCACTACAACGTCAGCTCACACGCCGAGCTGATGCGCCGCTTCATGACGGGCGACGGCGGGGATATGGGGTAGGGCGGGCGTCGCGCCGGGTGACGCCGCTGGTTGGGCCGGTACACTCTGCCGATGGATCTGTCGCACATGTTGGCGTTGTGGTTGGCGGGGCAGTCGGCGGGCGTGATGCCCGGGGGCTGCGCGGTGCTTTATGCGCCGCCGGGCGAGCCCGCGACGGGGGGCGATCAGGCGGGCGGGTCGGCGGTCGGGGGTCGGCTGGCGTACCCGTTCTCGGCGGATCGGCTGGTGCTGCCGTGTGATCGGCCGGGGGCGGTGCGGGCCGGCGTTGCGCTGATCGGGGAACTGGAGTATGGGCCCGATGGGCTCGCGGGGTTTGTGCCCCGGTTGTATTCGGCGGTGGGGCTGCCCGAGCCCGCCGCAGGCGGCGCGGACGGGGCGATGATCGGCGGGGCCCTCAACGTCGGCGAGTCATCCATCGGCCTGAGCGATCGGCTGGCGTTTGTCGACCGGTTTGATGCGCGGGGCGTGCTCGGCCGAGCGCGGGTGGTTGGGTTTGTCGAACGTCGCAGCGCTTCGGGCCGCCCCGGCGACACGCACGCGGTGATCCAGACCTGTGCAGACACGCCGGTGGCCGGGTTCCCCGTGATGTTCGACACGCTGGTGGACTACCTCCGCTTCGCGGTGTCGGCTCAGGTCGAGGGCAACGGCTACGACGACCTTGCGGGGGTGCTCGCCAAGAGCGATCGGCCGACGCACGGGGTCCTCGTCGTGGGCGTGACGCCGGCCGAGCCGGGGACCGAGGGGGAGGCGTTGGGGCTGACGGCCGGGGATGTCTGCCACAGCGTGGTGTATGACCCTGAAGCGGTGACGCTGGCGGAGATCCGCGATGCGCTGCACGCGGGCGAGACGCGCGGGGCGCTGGCCGCGGAGGGGGTGTCGTGGCTGGGGCAGGTGGTGGGTGGGGTAGGGGGATGAGGGGTAAGAAAACCCGCGGCATTGGCTACGCCAACGACGCGGGCATGGGTTACGCTTGCGATAGACCTTAGACCTTAGACCTTAGACCTTGGACCTTGGACCTTGGACCTTGGACTTACTCTGCGATTCGGTTGAGCAGGTCTTCGACGGCGGCGCGGAGTTGCGGGTCGTCGCCGGCCTCTTCGGCTTCGGGGGTTTGGAGGATGAGCAGGTCGGGCTGTGCGCCGTTGTTTTCCATGTCCGTGCCGTCGGTGAGGTACCAGCCGCGGAAGGGGATGCGGACGGTCGTGCCGTCGAGCAGGCGGTAGCTGCCGGTGGAGATGACGCCGCCGGCGGTGGTGTTGCCCACGAGTGTGCCGCGCTCGAGGGTTTTGAAAGCATGTGAGAAGATCTCGGCATTGGAGAAGGACTTTTCATTGCACAGCGCGTTCATCGGGAGGTTGTAGCGTGCAATGAACAGCCGGTCGTTGGGGTACGAGTTGGTGCGGGTCGGGTCGGCGCCACGGGGCACGGTGTAGGCATGGCGCCTTGTCATGATGGAGGCGAGCAGCCGGTCGGTGGTCCATCCGCCGCCGTTGTCCCGGACATCGACGACCATGCCGAGCTTGCCTTCGCACGCGGCGTAGAGGTCGCGTTCGAAGTCGGCGAGCGACGCGGCGCCCATGGACCGGATGTGGATGTAGCCGAGTCGGCCGTCGGACCATTCGTTGACCAGGCGTTTGTTGTTGAGCTGCCAGTTGTCGTAGCGGATGTTGTCGAGCTGGCCCTGGCTGATCGGCGTGATGAGGAGGATCAGTTCGCGCGGGGCGTCGGGGGCTTCGTTTTCAGCTTCGTTAGTGTTGCCTTCCTGGTCGCCTAAGCGGTCAGGCCCGGCGGGGAGGTGCTCGGGTTGGCGGACGATGGTGATGGCGGTTTCGCGCCCGACTCGGCCCAGCAGTCGGCCGTTGATGGTGTCGCTTTGGGCGAGGGGCTCGAAGTCGATGTGGGTGATGACGTCGCCGACGTAGAGACGCATCGTTCCCTCGGCCGCGGGGGTTTGGTTGTAGATTTCAACGACCTCGAAGCCGGCGTCGGTGCGTTCGTAGCGTGCGCCGAGGTAACCGTTGGGCTGGCGGACGGGGTTGGCGGGCGCGGGCATGCGGATGCCCATGTGCGAGGCGTCGAGCAGCCCGAGGTACTGGTTGGCGATGTCGTTGAACTCGTCGGGTGTCCAGGCGCGTTCGGCGAACTGGGTGTACTTCTCGGTGATGGTGTCCCAGTCCATGCCCTTGTAGGTCGGGTCGTAGAACTGCATGCTGATGGCGCGGCTGGCTTCGATGAAGCGTTGTCGATTGGCTGCGTGCCGGTCGACGCGGATGGTGCCGGGGAAGGTGGTGTTGCTGGCGCTGCCGTTGGAGGTGGAGACGGTGGCGGGGTTGCCGCCGCGCAGCGCGACGATGGCGTTGCCGGTGACGGTGAGGTGCTGGGGGTCGACGCCGTCGGCGAGCTTGGTCTCGGACGTGTCGTCCCAGCCGATGGTGTAGGCGGTGCTGCCGCGGGTGTAGACGACCTGTGCCCCGGAGGGCAGGATGCGTGCATTCCACTCGCTCGATGATCCGCGGGTGAGTGTGCGCAGGCGGAGGTAGGCGTCGTCGAGCGCGAGCTCGAACTCGGGTTTGGTTTCAGGTTCGGCGTCTTCGGACTGGTCGCCTAAACGACCAGTCCCTAGCGGTTCAAGTTTCTTCGCGGCGTTTGTCGCTTCTTCGTAGTAGTCGGCGAGCTGCTGCGGGGTGTAGGTCTCGAGCGCTTTGTCGAGGTAGACGGCGTAGACATCGCCCTGGTCGTCGTTGCGGTACGAGACGAACGCGAGGATGCGGCCGTCGGCGGACCAGCTTGGCAGGTAGTCGCCCGCCGGGTGCTTGGTGATGTTGACCAGCGCCGCGCTGCCGTCGGCGGGGCCGACCCAGATGTCGGCGTTGTGGTCCTGGTCCTCGTAGCTCAGCGCGAGGTGTCGGCTGTCGGGGCTCCAGCTCCAGTGTGTGCCGGAGTCCCACGACGCGAGGAACAGGCGTTCTTCGTCGTTGGCGAGGTCGAGGATCATCACGTCGCCGTTGCCGCGCCGGAACGCGAGCGATCGGCCGTCGGGCGAGGGCGAGGGGTCGCTGTCGTGGTGCGCGGTCTGCACGACGGGCGTGATCTCAAAACGCAGCGCGCCGTGCCAGTCGGCGGGGTCGGGGCCTGCGTCTTCCTCGGCTTCTTCTTCCTCGGCGTCTTCATCCACTTCACCGCCATCTTCGTTCGCACCTTCTACTTCAGCGTTTTCTTCTTCGTTCGCCGGGGGGCTGAAGCCCCCCTCGCCGGGCTCGGACTCCGCGCCTTCCTCTGCGCCCTCGGCGTCCTCTGCGGTGGCTTCCTCTTCCACCTCTTCCGCTTCTTCTTCGACTTCTACCGGCTTGAGCGCGGCCTCGATTTCTTCGCGGGTGAGGGTGACGTTGGCCCGGTAGATGCCGAGCGTGCCGTCGGTGTCGGAGACGAAGTAGAGCGACACGCCGTCGGGGGACCAGACGGGGGTCATTTCGCGGGCCGCGGTGTTCGTGATGCGCTGGGGCGGGTTTTCGCTGTCGACGCTGCGGATGAACAGGTCGCCGTGGATGGTGGTGGCCATGACTTTGCCATCGGGCGAGAGGGCGGCTTCGTCGCTTTCGCCGGCGAGCGGTTCGACCATGACGGTGTCGTCGAGGTCGGCCGGGGCGGTGATGGCCACCGCCGCGGGGTCCGCGCCGGGGTTCGCCAGGTCGACGGTGTATAGCGTGTCCCACACCTGCACGACGGCGACCCCACCCTCACGGGCGATATCAAACCCGCGCACATCGTCTTCGGTAAACGCGGTGAGTGCGGTGGCGTCGTCGTCGTCCTGGCCCAGGTCGATGGCGTAGAGGTTGATGCGTGCGGGGGGGCGTGCGGAGAGGTAGGCGACGGTGTCGTTGTCGATCCACTTGGGTCGGCCGTCGTTGCCGAGGTTGTCGGTGAGCTGGGTGAACGTGCCTTGCTCGGTGTCGTAGAGCCAGAGGTCGCGGTTGTCGGAATTGGTGATGAACGGCCGATCCCACGACGACCCGCCTCGCACGAAGACGATGTGTTTGCCGTCGGGGCTGATGGCGCTTTGTCGGCCAAAGGCGTCGTGGATGCGGGTGATGGGGCCGCCTTGGACCGACACGCTGTAGGGCCGAGGGGCGCGGTGGACGTCGCCCTCGACGTAGCCGGCGATGGTGAGCTGGTCGCCGTCGCCGGCGGGTGACCAGTCGTGGAGCCAGAGGAAGTGGTCTTCGTGGGTGATCTGGGTGACGTTGCCGCCGTCGGCGTCCATGAGATGGACGTTGCCGTAGCCCGAGCGGTCGGAGTTGAAGGCGATCTGTGTGCCGTCAGGGCTCCAGACGCTGGCGGAGTCGTTGCCGGGGTGTGCGGTGAGTCGCTGGGCGGTGCCGCCTGCGGTGGGGACGCGCCAGAGGTCGCCGCGCCAGGAGAAGGTGATCGTTTGGCCGTCGGGGCTGATCGCGGGGTGGCGTGGGAGGTCGACTGACCCGGCGGGCTTGGCGTCGGGCAGGGGGATGGCGCGGTCGGCGAGGGGGTGGCCCTGCTTGGTGTTCTTGGCGCTGAGTGGGGTGCTGCCGGTGGAGCAGGCGGCGAGGGCGGCGGTCAGCGAGAGGGCGAATAGCGTCGGTCGTGGCACGGGGATCTCCGGCAGGCGATGGGGAATGATGATGTATAAGGATACGTCTTGAAGAGGTTGCGGGTTTACGGGTGGTCCCGATCCCCATCGAACGCCAAGCCGCGGAGCCGACAAGACCCCAGGAAAGGCAGGGAAAGGGCGTTGCAGATTGCAAAACTGGCTCCGGGGCAGGGCAGTCCAACTCCGTTACGCGCCGCCTGATCCCGCTTTGCTTCGGCTTGTTCTTGGCGTCTGTGCGTCATGGCGTATGATCCCAGCGCAACCAACCGCTCGGTACGAGCGCGTACAATTCACACCGGTCCCGAACACGAACCGATAACCCCTTTATGGTGCGGTCTGCGCATATTTTGATTGCCTGTGTCGCGGCCCTGCTCGGGCTGGGCGTGCTGATGGTCCACTCGGCCGGGGCGAACGTCGGCGCGGTCGGCAGCGAGATCGCGCCCATCACCCACCCGCTGGCGGACGGCGGGCCTTGGGCGATGTTCATGACCAAGCACACGATGTTCGCGGGCCTCGCGATCGTCGTCATGCTCGTCGCCTCCCGCATCAACGTGGCCGAGCTGTTCCGGCACAAGGGCTGGATCAACCCGGTGCTGCTGTTTGTCCTGGTCGCGATCTCGCTGCAGGTCCTGACCCTGATCCCCGGTATCGGGCACGAGGTCAACGGCGCGTCACGCTGGCTCAAGATCGGGTCGTTTACCTTCCAGCCCAGCGAGCTGCTCAAGTGGGCGATGGTCCTGGCGGTTGCGTGGTGGTGTGCCCGTCGGCGGGGTGTCATGCACAAGCTATTCGCGGGTGTCGTGCCGCCGCTGATTCTCATCGCGGGGGCGTGCTTCCTGATCATCAAGCAGGACCTGGGCACGGGGATGCTCGTCGGCGCGGTCGCGGTCGTGTTGCTGATCGCCGGGGGGATGCGTTTGTGGACACTGATCCCGGCCGCGGCGTTGTCGGGCGTGGGCATCTTCTACGCCATTGTCGCCGAGCCCTACCGGGTGCAGCGTCTGATGATTTATCTTGATCCTTGGGCCGACCCCGAGGGCGCGGGCTATCACCCGATCCAGTCGCAGCTCGCGTTTGCGCAGGGCGGCGTCCCGGGCGCGGGGCTGGGCAACTCGATCCAGAAATATTTTTTGCCCGAAGACACGACCGACTTCATCTTCCCCGTGCTGGTGGAGGAACTCGGCGTCGCGGGCGCAGCGATGGTGATCGGGCTCTTCCTCGCGATCATCTGGATCGGGCTGGGCGTGGTGCGCGACAGCAAGGACACGTTCAGCCGGCTTGTCGCGCTTGGGATTCTTGTGACCGTCGGCGCGCAGGCGGTGATCAACATCGCGGTGGTCACGGTGGTTGTGCCGACCAAGGGCATCGCGCTGCCGCTCGTCTCGGCGGGCGGCACGGGCTGGGTGATGACGGCGTTCGCGCTGGGCCTGGTCGCCGCGATCGACAACGCCAACGCGATCGAGGCGGAGGGGGCATCCACCGATTTCACCGACGGGGAAGATGAGGAAGAGGAAACGCCGAAGCTGCGGCTGACGGGGTGAGATTTTCAACGCCAAGACGCCAAGAAAGTAAATCGAGGGACGGATAGGGAGTCATGCTTTGTTCGGTCTCCTAGTGTGTTCGATAAGTGCTGAATCCACTCGAAAGTCAGCGCTTCATTGGCGGCTTGGCGTCCCTTTGACTTGGCGTATGCTTCCTCCCCCTGTCTGCTTATAACTGTGAAATCTGTGGACCCCATGCCTGACAACCCCACCATCCTGTTCGTCGGCGGCGGGTCGGGCGGTCACATCTACCCCAACATCGCGGTGCTCGAAACGCTGGAGCAGCGGGGCGTCGCGGTCGATGCGCACTTTGTGGTGAGCGAGCGAGCGGTGGACAGGACGGTGCTGGAGGAGGCCGAGCTCGAGGGCACGTATCTCCCCGCGCTGCCGATGGCGATGCACCCATTGAAGCTTTGGCGGTTCGTGCAGGCGTACCGCCACTGCACGGAGTTGATGCGGGATGTGATCGAGGAGCGATTGCCCAGGGCGGTGGTCGCGACGGGGGGGTTTGTGAGTGGGCCCAGTGTGAGCGCGGCGTCGGCGTTGGATGTGCCCGTGGCTTTGGTGTCGCTTGATGCCGTGCCGGGCAAGAGCAACCGCTGGTCGGCACGGCAGGCGACAAAGCTGTTTACCGCCTACGAGACGCCGATGCTCAAGGGGGCGGAGCTGATCAGTGTCCCGCTGCGGCAGAGTGTGCTCGCGCCCGACGACCCCGGGGCCCAGGCCGAGGCACGCACGATGCTCGGGCTCGACCCCGACAAGCAGACGCTCCTGGTCTTCGGCGGGTCGCAGGGGGGCGGCTCCATCAATCAGCTCTTCATCGAGATCGCCAAGCGCAACGCCGCCCGCACGCTCTTCCGCGGCAGCCCCGGCTGGCAGGTGTTGCACCTCACGGGCGAGAAGGACCGCGAGCAGGTCGCCGAGGTCTACGCGAAGCACAACATCCCCGGCGTGGTCGAGGCGTTTTGCACGCAGATGGGCGCGGCGTGGTCGGCGGCATCGTTGTGCGTCTGCCGCAGCGGCGCGGGCAGTGTCGCCGAGAGTTGGGCCAATGCCGTGCCCGCGATCTACATGCCCTACCCGTACCACCGCGACCAGCACCAGAAGGCCAATGCTGTGCCGATCGTGAAGTGCGGCGGGGCGTTGCTTCATACCGACCACATCGACCCCGGGCCCAACGTCGACGAATTGCTCGGGCCGCTACGGGCGCTGATCCAGAACAAGTCGCGGCTGGATGCGATGGCCAAGGCGATGCGCGACAACCGCCGACCCGACGGTGCCGCGGCCGTGGCGGACTGGGTCGAAGCGCAGTTGCGGGAATAGCGCCCCGTCGCCACGATGGAAATGGGAGGCATCGTGTGATCTGGTTTTGATCGTCGCAACACTTTGTGCGTGGGCCGCCCCGAACGCATCGCTTCCAGGTTTAGTTCCCCGACTCTGCCTTCCTTGGCGCGTTGGCGTCTCTGCGTCCCAGCGATAAAACCAAGCCGCCGATCCCGCTAAACTACGCCGATGCCGACACGGGACGACACGACCACGACCCTGCCCACCGATGCGGAGCTGATCGCTCGTGTCGATGACCGCCTGCGCAGGTTCGTCGAGCAGATGTACATCCCCGCCAACCTGCGCGACGCGATCACCTACGCGCTGTTTGGCGGGGGCAAACGCATCCGCCCGCTGCTGTGCCTGCGTAGCTGCATCGCGTGCGGCGGCACGGCGGCAGACGCGGTCAGCGCGGCCGGGGCGGTCGAGTTGATCCACTGCTTCTCGCTTGTCCACGACGACCTGCCGGCGATGGACGATGACGACCTCCGGCGCGGGCGGGCCACGCTGCACAGGCACACCAGCGAGGCGATGGCCATCCTCGCGGGCGACGCGATGACGGCGACGGCGTTCCACCTCCTCGCGCAGGGGCACGACGACCCGAAGCTCGCCCAGCAGCTCACACACGTCCTGGCGTCGTCCACCAACGCCATGATCGCCGGCCAGGTCTACGACACCATGGGCGGGTTCGACGCAACCGAAACGCGAGACGACCTCGACAAGCTGCGCGAGGTCCACCGCTGCAAGACCGGCGCGCTGCTGCAGGCCTCGTGCTACATGGGCGCGCTCTGCGCGAAGGCCACCCCCGAGCAGACCGCGAAGCTCGTGGAGTACGCCACTGCCGTGGGGCTGATGTTCCAGGCGGTGGACGACCTGCTCGATGTCACGCAGTCCACCGAGCAGGTCGGAAAGCAGACCGGCAAAGACGCCGCGGCGGGGAAGCTGACCTACCCGTCACTGCTGGGCGTAGAAGGTACGCGGGCCGAGGTCGCGAAGCTGCTGGACCAGTCGCTCGCCGCGCTCGAACCGCTTGGCCCCCCGGCCGAGCCGCTGCGGCAACTCGCCCGCACCCTCGCCCACCGCACCCGGTAGGGGGCACGCGATAGTCAACGCCACACCCATCCACGCCTCACACCCTCCACGCCTCACACCCTCCACGCGCCCCCAAGCCCACGGCTTTGCGGCGAGCCGTGCGAGCCACAACGCCGTGGGATCCCAAGTCCCGATGAAACACACCGCCACGGGCAAGCATTCTCTGTCCTGCCCTTGGCCCATCACCCCCAATGCTCTACAATGCAAAGAATGTGAATCCGGCCCCGAACCCGGTAAAGCCCACCCCGACCCGCTAGAATCCCGTGTTGCCCGCCGTCCGCCGGCCCCACTTGGCCCAGCCCGGCTCAACCCCACCGACACCGCCCATGCCCTACGACCTGCTCCAGACCATCCAAGGCCCCGCCGACCTCAAGGCCCTCTCCGTCGAGCAGCTCAAGGACCTCGCGCAGGACATCCGCAACGCCATCTGTGACCAGGTCGCCAAGACCGGCGGACACCTCGCGCCGAACCTCGGCGTCGTCGAACTCACCCTCGCCATGCACTACGTCTTCGACTTCGGCCCGCTGGCCGGCGAAGGCGACGCCACCACCGGCGGGGACCGGCTGCTGTTCGACGTCGGACACCAGTGCTACCCGCACAAGCTCATCACCGGCCGGCTGCCCCTGCTCAGCAAGCTGCGCACCGCCGAGGGCATGGCCGGGTTCCCCGAGCCCCGTGAGTCCGACTACGACCTGTTCTCCGTCGGCCACGCGGGCACGGCGATCAGCACGGCCGTCGGGATGGCACGCGGCGACCAGTTCGCCGGGCGGGCCGACCGAAAATGCGTCACGCTCATCGGCGACGCCTCCATCGTCAACGGCGTCGCGCTCGAAGGCCTCAACAACGCCGGCACCCTCAAACGACAGTTCCTCGTCGTCCTCAACGACAACGGCATGTCCATCGCCAAGCCCCAGGGCGCCATGGCCGGCTACTTCGACCGCATCCGCGTCAGCCACAAGTACACCGGCTTCAAAGAACGCTCCAAAAAAATCCTCGACCGCATGCCCGGCGGCCACGCGCTGGGCGAGTTTTACCACCGCTCCACCGACGCGTTCAAGGCCATGCTCGCCAGCGAACACCTCTTCGAGCACTTCGGCCTGGTCTGCGTCGGGCCCGTCGATGGGCACGACCTGGACAAGCTGGTCCCGATGCTGGAGGAGATCAAAGACATCGACCGCCCGGTCCTGCTGCACGCCAAGACGATCAAGGGCAAGGGCTTCGACTTCTCCACGGGGGACCCAACCACCTTCCACAGCCCCAAGCCGTTTACCGTCAACGGCTGCCGGGTCGATGTGAAGTCGGGCGGCCGATCTTTCACCGAGGCCTACGCCGACGCGATGATCGACCTCATGGAGCGCGACGACGCGGTCGTCGCCGTCACCGCCGCGATGCCCGACGGCACGGGGCTCACCAAGGTCGGCGAACGCTTCCCCGAACGCATGATCGATACGGGCATCTGCGAATCCCACGCGATGGATATGTGCGCCGGCATGGCCAAGGCCGCGAAGGACAACCCGCAAGCCGTCAAACCTTTCTTCGCCGTGTACTCGACGTTTGCCCAGCGTGCCGTCGACCAAGTATTCCAGGAGGTCGCGCTGCAGGGGCTGCCCGTCCGTGTCTGCATGGACCGGGCCGGGTTCGTCGGCGGCGACGGCGCGGTGCATCATGGCTTCATGGATATCGCCATGCTCCGCTCGCTGCCCGGTGTCGTCCAGCTCGCACCCTACGACGAAGAAACGCTCAAGCTCGGCCTTGGGTTCATGGCCGACTACGAAGACGGCGCAACTTTCATCCGCTACCCACGCGACAACGTGCCCGCGAAACAAGACCCCGCCGCAAGCAACGGTAACGGCCAGGCACACACCACCCCGCCCTTCGAGCTGGGCAAGGCCCACCGTGTCCACGCCCCGAAAAAAGACACGCCCGACGTCGCCATCCTCGCCTACGGTATGATGGTCAACACCGCCCTCACCGCGCTGCCGGGACTCTACCAGCAGGGCTACGACGTCGCCATCTACGACGCGCGTTTCGCGATGCCCGTCGATATCGACCTCATCGAATCGCTGATCAAACAAGGCACGCCGATCATCACCATCGAAGACCACACGCTCGACGGCGGGTTTGGCAGCATCGTCCTCGACGCCTGCCACGCACGCGGCCTGCCGACGCAAGGCATCCGCCGGATGGCCATGCCTAAGAAGTGGTTTTACCAGGACAGCCGGTCGAACCAGCTCGCCGCCGCTGGCCTCACCCCCGAGCACGTCGCCCGCCACGTCCGCGAGTTATTGGACAAGCAGCCCGCCCGCGACACGCCCAGCACGAGCCCCGCAGTCGATCCCGACCCGGCCCGGCTGCCGAAGTAAGGCGTTCACACGAACAATGCCGTGTATGGGGTGCCACATAGCGCAGCTATGTGCGGCTTACGTTTGTGCGCACCTACAGATACATCGTTGCGTTATAGGTCACGCGCGGTGTCTACGACGCGACCGATCCGCGCGGGGCATATGGATCTACTGCGTATCCCGCTCGCGTACCCACTGCTCGTGCAGCGCCGTCATCTCGCGTACGCGCTCCGGGTGTTCGCCCGCAAGATCGTTGGATTCCCCGGGGTCGGCCTGAAGGTTGTAAAGCCGGACGCCGCGGTCGGTGGTGACGCGTCGGCCGTCGGTGGTGTCGCGGGCATCGCGGATCAGTTTCCAGTCGCCGCCCCGCACCGCCCACTGATCCCCCTGTGCCCAGTGGAACACCGCGTGGGGTGTGGATGCGTTGTCGTCCCGAAGCACCTGTACAAGACTTTCCCCGTCCAGACGCCGATCGGGCAGGTCGCAGCCCACCAGCTCGGCGATCGTGGGCAGCCAGTCGCAGCCCGTCGCGAACTGCCCGCGCATCTCGTTGGCGGGCAGCCCGTTGGGCCAACGGATCGCGGCGGGGACGTGGAGCCCGCCCTCGAGCAGGCTGAACTTCGCGCCGCGGTGCGGCCCCGCATCGCCCCCGCCGAAGAACGCGCGTTCCTCGGTGGAGTGGCCGTGGTCCGACTGGTAGATCACGATGGTGTCGTCGGCGAGTCCCATACGCTCGAGTGCTTCTAGAAGCGCTCCGATCCGATCGTCCATGGTCGAGATAAACGCCGCGTACTCCAGCCGGGGTGTTTCAAGGCCTTCCGACGCGTAGCGCTCGAGCCAGTGCGGCTCGCCCTGGTATGGGTAGTGGGGCAGGTTGATCGCGAAGTACATGAAGAACGGTCGGCCGTCCTGCTCGGCGATCCAGCGGGTGGCCTCCTCGACCATCAGGTCGGGGAAGAATCGGCCCGGCGCGTGGACCGCCTCCCCGTTGCGGTAGAGGTCGTGACCGTTGGGCCCGGACCAGTACATGAAGTGCGAGTAGTTGTCGATGCATCCACCGTGATGGCCAAAGGAGTGGTCAAAGCCCTGCGCGTTGGGGAGGAGCGACTCGCCGTGGCCCAGGTGCCACTTACCGATGTGCGCGGTGGCGTAGCCGTAGTCATGGAGCATCTCGGCGATCGTGACCTGCTCGGTGGGCATGCCGGCGGTGGGGTGGTTACGGGGGACATTGCCCGCGAGCTGAGCGCGGTGCGGGACACGCCCCGTGAGCATCCCCGCACGTGAAGGCGAACACACCGGCGCCGGCGCGTAGAACGAGGTCAGTGTGACACCCGACGCAAACAGCTCGTCCAGGTGCGGCGTGTGCAGGTCGTCGGCCCCGAGTGCGCCGACATCGATCGTGCCCTGGTCGTCGGCGTAGATGAGGATGACATTGGGCCGACGTCCGTCCGTCGGGTCTGCCGCGGTGGGGGTCGGCCCCGTACAGCCGGCGAGCGCGACCAGGGCGGTCAGCAAAGTCCAGGCAAGGCAAAGCGACGCGCTGCGTAAGAAGGGGATATTCATCGCCGCATCGTAAGGAATGCCGCGCGGTCTAACCACTAGAGGATCGTACGCTGCGCCTCGCTTGGGTGCCGGTTTACTTGTGCCCCTTGGGCGCGTTCTCCCGAAGGTACTTGGCGCGGATGGCCTCTTCGAGGTCGACATTGTTGATGTTGGCGAGCGTACACAGCCACGCGAGCACGTCCGCAAACTCCCCGGCCGGGTCGTCATCGCCCGAGGTGTCGCCGCCCTCCCCGACGGACTTGTGCAGCGCCGTCGCCAGCTCGCCGATCTCCTCGACCAGCCACATGAACGTCCCGGGTGTGCCACGGGCCTTGTCGGTCTCGAAGTAGCGGTCGTGGATGTGCTGCTGGAAGGCCTTGATCGTCAGCGGCGCATCGTCGGGAATCGGGGTGGGTGTAGGGGGTGTCATGATGCCGTCATGATACTGCGCTGCGCCGCGGAGGCCTATGTTCGTCGTCCCGGGCTCCGGGCATGCATCACGTCTACAATCCCCATTGTGAAGACGATCGAACTCCACGTCGGCGGGATGAACTGTGCGAGCTGTGTTGCGCACGTCGAGAAGGCACTGGCCAAGGTCGAGGGCGTCACAGACGTCGCGGTCAACCTGACGACCGAGCGTGCAACGGTCAGCGGCCGGGGCCTCGTCGCGTCGCACCTGACCCAGGCCGTCACCGCCGCGGGCTACGACGCCCAGCCGCTCGGTGATGCGGATGCAAAGCCGGCCGACTCATCTCAAGACGCCTCCGAAAAACGCAGGAAATCCAACCCCCGCGCCACGGCACTGCCCCGCGCGATGTGGACGCTGCCCATCGCCCTCGCGCTGATGGTTGCGCACATGGCGGGGCTGCACCACGGCGTCTGGCCCTGGCTGCAACTCGCCGGCGCGACGCTGCTCATGGTGGTGCTCGGCCTGCCGTTCTTCCGCGGCATGCTCAAGGGCCTGCGTCATGGCCGAGCCGATATGGACACGCTTATCGCCCTGGGCAGCGGCGTCGCCTATGCCGCAAGTCTTGTCGCGATGCTCCGCGGCGCGGGCGAACTGCACTTCGGTACCGCCGGCGCGATCCTCTGGTTCATCACGCTGGGCCACGCCCTTGAGCACAAGGCCCGCCGATCCGCCGCGTCCGCGATCTCCGGCCTGCGCGACCTCGCGCCCGAAACCGCCACCGTCGTCCGCTTTGGCAAAGAACACGAAACACCCATCGACGACATCAACGAAGGCGACACCATCCTCGTCAAGCCCGGCGGACGCATCCCGCTCGATGGCAAGGTCTCCTCAGGCAGCAGCACGGTCGATCAGGCCATGATCACCGGCGAGCCCGAGCCCATCGAGGTCAAGGAGGGGGACCGCGTGTTTGCCGGCACGATCAACCAGACCGGGTCGCTGAAGTTCGTCGTCACCGCGACGGGCGGGCAGACGTTGCTCGGCCAAATCGTCACGATGGTCGAGCAGGCACAGACCAGCAAGGCCGCCGTGCAACGCCTCGCGGACAAGGTCGCCGGGGTGTTTGTCCCTGCGGTGATCGGTGTGGCGCTGCTGACGCTGCTCGGGTGGGGGCTGGCGCGGCAGGACTGGTCGGCCGGGCTTGGCAATATGATCGCGGTGCTGATCGTCGCGTGTCCGTGCGCGCTCGGGCTCGCCGTGCCCACCGCGATCCTCGTGGGCACCGGCATCGGCGCGCGTCGCGGCATCCTGATCAAAGACCCCGCCGCCCTCGAACGGGCCGGCAAGCTCACGCACATCCTGCTCGATAAGACCGGCACACTGACCACCGGCAAGCCGCAGGTGACGGATATCGTCGCCCTGGCGGACGGGCTGGACGAGCGCGAGCTGCTCCGGCTCGCCGCGGCCGTCGAGCAGGACAGCGAGCACCCGATCGGCAAGGCGCTGGTGAAGCACGCGGCCGGCTACCCCGAAAACAAGGGCGGGCCGATCGACCTGCCCCCGGTGTCGGGCTTCACCTCGCTCACCGCTGCGGGCGTGCGCGGCAGCGTCGAGGGAAGGGTCATCGCCGTCGGCCGGCTCAGTGCGCTGCGCGAGCACGCCGTCAACATCCCCGACGGCTTCGAGCAGCAGGTCAGCGAGCGCCTCCGCGCGTCGCGCACCGTCGTCGTCGTGGCTGTCGACAACACGGCCGTGGGCATCCTCGGGCTCGCGGACGAGGTCCGCCCCGAAGCGCACGACGCCATCGCCGCGCTCAAGAAGCTCGGGCTGACCGTCATGATGCTCACGGGCGATGCGCAGCGCGCCGCGGATCAGGTTGCTCGGCGACTGGAGATCCCGCGCACCTTGGCCGAGGTCAAGCCCGCCGACAAACGCGACGAGGTGCTGCGTTTGCAGGGCATGGGCAAGCACTGCGCGATGGTCGGCGACGGGATCAACGACGCCCCCGCGCTCGCCGAGGCCGACATCGGCATCGCCATCGCCGGCGGCACAGACATCGCACGCGACGCGGGCCACGTCGTCCTTGTCGGCGCGGACCTGATGAACCTCCCTGCGGCGGTTCGGCTTGGCCGGGCAACCATGGACCGCATCGTCTTCGGCCTGCTCTGGGCGAGCATCTACAACATCTTCCTGATCCCCTTGGCGGCCCTGGGCATCATCCACCCGATGTTCGCGGCGCTCGCGATGTCGCTGAGTTCGGTCAGCGTCGTACTCAACGCGCTATGGCTGCGATGGCGCTGGGTGGATTGAGATTGATACAGTATTCTAGTGAATGCTATGCCGCATACTTTATGGAGATAGGCTTGAGTAACATTCGTCTCTCCCGCGAATTGTGTGCAGTTGTCGGTGAGGCGCTGGCAGGTACGGGGTCCCATGCCACGTTGGATTCACTATTTATAACCTCTGGTGCGCCTGGCGATCCTCCTGACTTATCTCACACGAGCAAATGGAAAGATTGGCTGTTTCGTGCCGGGAACGATCCCAGCATAGATAGCTTAGAGGTTCTGGGGAATGTGATTGAAGAGTTTATGGATGTGCGGCCATCTGATTTTGACGCAGAACTTGAGTGGGGTCAAAAGCGAAATCGAATAGTGGATGTATTGGAAGAGAATGGGATGCGATATTATCGCGGCGGTCGCGTGCTACCTACTGATTCTGAATACGTAGAGCGCCCGCCAGTAAGCGTTGATGGAACGCAAAGAGAAGTACTCTGCCCTAGTGACATTGATGATCTGTTATTGGTGCTAGTCAATGGTTTGCGGAGGGCAATGCACCCTTTGACTCATCGAAGAAAACAGGTCCCTGTACTTTCCTTTTCAACTGAATACGATGTGCAGGATTTACTTCATGCTTTGCTGCGACCATGGATCAAAGATGTTCGTCCTGAAGAGTACACGCCAAGCTATGCGGGCTCTAGTACACGAATGGATTTTTTGTTGCCAAAATATGAGCTCGTTATCGAAATGAAGTTTGTCAGAAACGCAGCTCATGCCAAAAAGGTCGGTGATGAGTTGATCATCGATGTGGAGCACTACCGTGTCCATCCCGGCTGTCGAAAACTATTGTGTGTTGTTTACGATCCCGACTCATGTTTGACCAATTCAGAAAGCCTAAAAGATATCGAAGGTTCCCGTTCTAAGGGAAGCGAAGTCGTAGAGGTTCAAGTCATTGTCGTTTGAGTTTCTACGGAACATCCTCGGGCTCAATCAAAATCCAGCCACGCCTCGGGCAGCACCTCCAGCCAGAACCGTCCGTGCCGTTGCTGCACGAAGACCTTGCAGCCGAAGACTTTCGACAGTTGCTCCGGCGTGATGACGTGCTGCGGTGCGCCGTGCGCGACGAATCGGCCTTGCTGCATTAGGAAGACCTGCGCGGTGGGTTTGGGCAGCTCTTCGACGTGGTGGGTGATCATCAGCACGGCCGGGGGATCGGGCGATTCGAGCAGGCGGTCGACGGTCGCGAGGACTTGTTCTCGGCCGCGCAGGTCGAGTCCTGCGGTGGGCTCGTCGAGGATGAGCAGCTCGGGGGTGTGCACCAGCGCGCGGGCGATGAGCGCGCGGCGTTGTTCGCCGGTGGAGAGCGTGCCCAGCGTGTGGTCCAGGCGGTGCGCGAGGCCGACGGACGCGAGCACCTGGCGGGCGTGTTCGCGCTGCTGTTTCGAGGGCAGGTCGTACAGCCCGACCGACGCGAAGTAGCCGGTGCAGACGGCGTCGGTCGTGCTCAGCGCCGCATCGACCACCGCGCCGCTGACATGGTTGTGCCCGCTGTCGGTGGTGGGGTTCACCAGGCCGACACGCCTACGCAGCGCGCGGATGTCGGTGTGCCCAAGCGTCTGGCCAAGCACGGTTAGTCGGCCGGCCGTGGGGAAGAGCTGGCCCACGAGCAGGCGTGCGAATGTCGTCTTTCCGCAGCCGTTAGGCCCGAGGATCGCCGCCGCCTGCCCACGTGGAATGGTGCACGACACGCGGTCAAGGATCGTTGTCGAACCGCGCCGCAGCACGAGGTCGTTCGCTTCGATGGCGGGGGT
>JBITAC010000024.1:0-3822 GCA_044439905.1 Phycisphaerales bacterium JB063
TGCACGTCCGCCGGCGACGCGGACGCGGGCGCGCCTTGAGCTGGCGTCGTCGAGTGCATCGACCTCGACACCGATCTGTTCGAGACAGTTGGTCGCGGCCATCAGCGCGTCGAGCGGGCAGTTGGTGATGGTCAGTTCGCCCGCGGTGATCGCGGCTGCGACCATGAACGTGCCCGCCTCGATGCGGTCGGGGATGATCTGGTGCGACCCGCCGCCGAGCTGCTCGACGCCCTCGACAACGATGCGGGGCGAGCCGGCGCCGGTGATCCTGGCGCCCATCGCCGAGAGCAGGTTGGCCAGGTCGACGATCTCGGGCTCGCAGGCGGCCGATTCGATGACGGTGGTGCCCTGCGCGAGGACGGCTGCCGAGAGGATGTTGGCGGTGCCGAGCACGGTCGATCCGAACGCGCCGCCCAGGAAGATGCGGTTGCCCCGGAGCCGACCGCCGGGCACGCGTCCGATGACGTCGCCGCCCTCGAGTTCGAAGGTGGCTCCGAGTGCTTCGAGGCCTTTGAGGTGGAGGTCGATGGGGCGTTGCCCGATCGCGCAGCCGCCGGGGAGGGAGACGCGGGCTTTGCCTCGGGCGGCCAGCAGCGGTCCGAGCACGCAGACGCTGGCGCGCATGGTCTTGACGATGTCGTAGCGAGCGTGGCTCTCGGTGGTGTCGGTGGTGTGGAGGATGCAGTCGTGCTTGCCGGTGCGTTCGACGGCGCAGCCGAGCTCGGTGAGCAGTTTCTGCATGTTTCGGATGTCGGAGAGGTCGGGCACGTCAGAGAGGCGCACGGGCTCCTGCGTGAGCAGGGCGGCGGCCATGATGGGCAGGGCCGCGTTCTTTGAGCCGTTGACGGCGATCTCGCCCGACAGGCGCCTGCTGCCTTCGATCTCGAACATATCCATTTCGCCACCCTCCCTGGTGCGAAGATGTCTTTCGTGGGCACTCCATTGGGCCCGGCGCTAACATACTACTCGCCCGGAATGGGCTGCTGTCGTCCCGATTCGGGGGCGATTTACGATTGTGCCAGGCATGCGGCTCGGCAGGGGGGTACCGGCGTGTTCGACTTCACCCGCAAGCGTCAGATGTTCGAGTGGTGGGACGCCGGCTTCGTGGATACGAAGGCCCGCAACCTCAAGAGCGTGCAGGACGCCTGGATCATGGCCGAGCTGGGCGAGAGCAAGGGCCTGACCATCGCAGAGATCGGTGGCGGGGATTCGAGGCTGCTTCGCCACCTGGCCCCGAACAACACCTGCGTCAATATCGACAAGCTCGAGGGCTTCGGCAAGGGGCCGAAAAAGGACCCCGGCATCGAGGGTGTCCGGACGGTCCGCTCGTACATGGGCGAGTTCGATGAATCGCTCGAAGACGGCTCGTTCGATGTGGTCTTCTCGATCTCAGTCATCGAGCACGTGCCAGATGAGATGGTGGGGGAGTGCTTTGCGGACATGGCTCGCCTGCTCAAACCCGGTGGGCGGATGCTCCACGCGATCGACATCTATCTCTACGACGAGCCCACGGTCATGACCCGGATCGACGCGTACAGGTCCTCGGCGATGAACCCGGAATTGCGCCTGGCATGGGCGAAAGAACCCGTCATCGGAGAGAAAACACGCTTCCACACGGATTACGTGAGCAACTCCGATCACCAGCTTTCCTACACCCGCCGACTCGTCAAGGGCATGGACGAGCAGCGCGCCACGATGCAGGTGTGCAACATCATGATGGAACTCATCAAGCAGTAAACGCAGGGGCGGCGTTCGATTAGTAGCTGTACCAGCCCGAGCGGTGGCTTCGGCGGTAGGTGCGCTCGTACGTGCGGTCGTAGTACTGGTAGCTCCGGGCGTCGCGTGGCAGATAGATCCGCCGGTCGTAGCGCAGGCTGGGCCTCGGGTCCTCGGGCCAGCGGTCGGTGGCGAGGGTGGGGGCGTTACTCATGATGTTCATTGAGTCGTTGCGCCGGGTCATCTCGGGGCGGTCGGCGTGGGCGTAGCTGGTGGCGCTGGCCGAGGGGGATTCGAAAACGAGTTCCCAGGTGTTGCCAGCGGGCCCGAGGGTGGGGGGACGCTGGCGCGCGGCGACCTTGGTCGCGCAGCCGCCGAGCTGGCTTGTCATGAAAAGAACGATGGCTGTCATCGCGAGGGTTGCGGCCCTATGCGATCCCACTGCACCACCAGCGCACTCCGAACCGGAGCACTCTGGGCCGGGCATGACTCCGGCCACTCTCTTTCCCAAGGCCCGCAGGTCTTGCATACCTGCACCTCGATACAAACGGCAGGCCCGAAAGACGCCGCCAGGTTTGGACGCGGGAGGCCGATGATTACCGGACCGTCCGATTCGGGTGTTGCCCCGACGCGACTTCCCCTGTTGAGGTGCATCATCACGGATCGCCCGATCCAAAGCAAGACCCAAACGGATGAGAGGCTGGAAATTTGTCTGCGGGTCCCGTTCTGAGGCAATAGGTGCGGGTGGAGGGTGCGGAAGAAAGCACCCCCGGCAGGATTCGAACCTGCGACCTCAGCTTTAGGAAAGCCGTGCTCTATCCAACTGAGCTACAGGGGCACGCCCCGATCGTAGGTACATTGGCCTCGGTGGGCACGCTCTTTGGAACCGAGGCCGAGCTTTGGCGTCTCACCCACAATCTGACAGGGCGCGGTCGCGTCCGGCAGGCGGGAGAAGACCAGATGGCAGAGAGACGGGCGTTCGCGTTGGTTGAGGCTTTGGTGGTGATCTGCCTGGTGGCGGTGCTGCTGGCGGTGTGCCTGCCGACGATCCAGGAGCAGCGGCGACAGGCGTCGATCAAGGCGGACCTCGGCAACATGCGGCTGATCGGTCAGGCCTCGGCGATGTACTCGGGCGCCAACGCGGGCAGGCTGTTCACGTTTTCTTGGGAGGCCGGGCAGGTACCGGTGACGCCCAACGCGGAGTTAGCGTTGGCGTGTGCGGTTCTCAATCCAAACAGCCCCAGTGGGATCTTGCGAGCCGGTGCGATCCAGCAACTCGATCTCGTGACGTACGGCTTCAAGGACGAGCGGCTCGCGCCAAGACTGCACAATGTTGGATCGGGCTTCACGCCTTATCCACTCTACAACCATCTCGTGCTCACGCGTTTCATGGGTGAGTCGTTGCCGACGGATCTATTCATCTCGCGCGGCGACAAGCACCGCACCTACTGGCTCAACAATATCGATGAGTACCTGGATGATCCCGCCTCGTCACCGGCCAGGCCTCCCACGTCGAGCACCGATTTCGTACACCTCTGGCGCTGGGCGTTCAGTACTTCTTACATGGCCGGCCCATCGCATTACTCGAATGATATTGGCAGTACGAATGGCTCTAAGCTCCCCCAGACGGTGCAGCGTTTCTCGAACCAGCGGTCATGGATTATGCCGAACCAGCCCGGCGTGCTCGGTAACAGGAACGCGATGGAGGTCGCGTATCCGTCGATGAAGGTGATGATGTTTGACCTGTATGACCGCTACAACGCCAAGGGGCGGGAGTACTTCGGTCTTGAATCCTCGTCCTCGATCATGAACTTCTACGACGGGCACGCGGCTCGGAAGGCAACGGCGGACGCGAACTACGGCTTCTGGCCCAACAACCCGGACTTTGGTGCCGACACGCCAGACGAGCCCTCGGCCCAGTACACATACCAGCCGGTCGCGGGCTGGGATCCGATGGGAGCCGTCAACACGCTCGTGCCCGTGCGTTACGACCAGACGCGTGGTGGGCTGCAGGGGATCGATTACCCGGGCAAATAGGCGGGGCGGGCTGTGATTTCTCGATCGTAGTTGGAACCGCACAGGGCTCCGTGCGTCTGAACCAGTATC
>JBITAC010000025.1:0-44037 GCA_044439905.1 Phycisphaerales bacterium JB063
TGGGCGGCCGGGCGATCGTGCTCGGTCAGGACGAGGTCGGGCTGGGCAAGCGCGAGTCTGTCGCCGACTTCACCCGTGTGATTCAAGGCATGGTGCACGGCATCGCGGCGCGGGTGTACAAACACGAACACCTCGTCGAGATGACGCAGCATGCAACCGTCCCCGTCATCAACATGCTCAGCGACCAGGCCCACCCCGCACAGGCGCTCGCCGACGCGATGACGCTGATGGACGAGTACGGCCAAGACCTCTCGGGCAAGCACGTCGTCTTCGTCGGCGATGGCAACAATGTCGCGCGGTCGCTCGCGATGGTATGCGGCAAGCTCGGTGCGAGCTTCACGCTCGCCAGCCCGCCCGATTATGCCCCCGAGCAGGCGTTCGCCGACCGCGTGATGGCGGTGTGCCCAGGCATGGACCTGACGATGACGCACGACCCGGTCGGCGCGATGCACTACGCCGACGCGGTCTACGCCGACACGTTTGTGTCGATGGGCGATGAGGACCAGCGTGCCGACCGCCACGCCGCGTTTGTCGGTTTCCAGGTCAACGACGAACTGCTGAGCCATGCCCCGGACCACGCGATCGTCATGCACTGCCTGCCCGCGCATCGCGGCGAAGAGATCACCGATGCCGTGATGGACGGCCCACGCAGCCGTGTCTTCCCCCAGGCCCACAACCGCTTGCACGCGCAGAAGGGGTTGTTGGCGGTGCTGCTTGCATAGGTTGAGTCAAGCAAATTCCTCAGTTCAGCGGATTTCGACCGCACGGTTTTCCACGGCATTTTCGTACTTCTTGCCGTAACCCCCGACTGATTGCGAATTGACCCGATACCATGCGGGTATGGGCCCGGATGTTGTTGAACTCAATGCGGTGCTGATCGTCGTTGGCTCGCACCTGCGGGCGGAGCAGGGCGATCGGCCTCTGGCGTATCGACTGCGGTCGCTGATCGAGTCGTGGCGGGAGGACCACGCGGACCAGTTGACCGTGCCGCTGACGCCGATCGTGTGTACTGACCTGTGGTATCTGAATCACGAGCAGCTGCAGCGTCGGCCGACGGTGTGCATCGGCGGGCCGGGGGTGAACGCGTACGCGGCGTTGTCGATGCAGCAGGTCGAGGGCGCGGCCGAGCCGGAGTATCAGGACAACGAGGACGCGGGTGATCGGATCCATCCCGGTGCATCGGCGGAGGAGGCCGGGGCGCGCGAGCCGCGGGTGACGATCATGATCGACCCGGACTTCACGCACCTGCGCGTCGGCATCTGGGGCAGTAACCACGAACTCACCGCGAAGGGTGTCGAGCTGTTCAGTCAGCGCTACCTGGATGGCTACCTGCGGGCGTGTGTCACGCAGGTCGAGCCCAAGACCGAGTGACGCGCACAAACCCCCGGCATGTGGGCGGTCGGGTAAACAGGCCGGGCAAGGGTTTGAGGAACTTGGCCGTCCCATGTGCGTCGAAACAATCGACGACCCGATCGTACTAGCCCGACGGAGTTTCCCGATGTTCATGCGCATGTTTCTGCCGGCCCTCGTTGGACTGATGATGATCCCCACGGCCTTGTTGGCCGGTGAAGGAGAGGACACGCCACTCGTGCGGCAGATTGCGGCAAGCCCGAACCGAGATGTGTTTGAGACCGCTCGCTGGAACGAGCCGATCGAACTCGCGTCGGCTGGGGACGCCGCGGAGTATTTTGAGGCGGACCAGCTCGCGGCGCTCAACGCGGCGGTGGACTGGGAGCAGGAGGCGGTGCTGGTTTTTGCCTGGCGCGGGTCGGGTGGGGATCGGATGACGGCCCAGACGGATGCGGACAACCCGGACACCGTGCGTTTTTTGTACACGCGGGGCCTGACGCGTGACCTTCGGCCGCACGTGTATGTGTTTGTGCTCAAGCAGGGCGTGGTCTGGGAGGTCGAGGCCCAGCGGCCCGGGCGGGGGCGTTGAGTCGGCGGATGCAGGGGTTTTACCTCGCCCGTACACTGTTTACATGATCGAATACAGCGTCTTGTTTGTGTGTACCGGGAACACGTGCCGAAGCCCGATGGCCGAGGGGCTCGCGAAGGCGGCGCTCGCGCAGCGCAAGGGGGTCGCGGCCGATGACCTTGAGTCGGCGGGGGTGCGTGTCGGGTCGGCTGGGGTGTTCGCCGCGCCGGGCAGCCGGGCGACGCCCGAGGCGGTGACCGCGGCGCACGCGCTGGGCGCGGACCTGTCGCGTCACGGCTCGCGGCCGTTGACCGAGGCGATGATCCAGGACGCGGACGCGATCTACACCATGACAGATCAGCACCGCTTGGCCGTCCTCACGATCAGCCCGTCGGCCGCGGGCAAGACACACCGGCTCGATGAGCAGCGAGACATCACCGACCCGATCGGCATGGACCAGCAGGTCTATGTGCAGTGTGCGCAGATGATCCGGGACGCGGTCGCGAAGCGGATCGCCGAGCGTTACGGCAGCGACACCGCGCAGGCGTAGCCGGTCTCGCCGGGCGTGTGCGATTCGTTTTATGATGCGCACTTGTTTCTATCCCCCGCACCTGCTTGAGTTTCGTGTATGTCAGAGAGCACCCGCCGAGTCCGGATCGAAGGCGTTGATTGGGTCGCGTTTGCGCCGGTGTTGAAGTTGGCCCGGGCGTTCCGCATGGCGCTGCAGCCGGGCAAGCTGTTGCTCGCGCTGGTCGCGGTGCTGGTGCTGTTTGGTGTCGGCGAGTTGATGGACCTGGCCTGGGGCGAGGCGGTTGAGCTACCCGACGGCGAGACGCAGGGCATCTATGAGACCACCCTGGACCGTCAGCTCGGCGGGCTGGGTGTGATGATGCACTCGGCGCTGTCGCTCGACCTCGGGCTGGGCGACGCGGAGGTCGGCCGACCGCGCGGCGTGGTGGGGGCGTTACGTTACGTCGCGATCGAGACGCCGGCCTGGCTCTTCAAGAATCACCCGTGGTTTGCCGCGGTGTTTGGGTTGGTCAAGCTGGTGGTCGTCGGGCTTTTCGGCGGCGCGATCTGCCGGATGTCTGCGACCCAGGTGTGTACGGGTAAAACGATCACCGCGGTCGAGGCGCTGCGTTACACCGCCCGGCGGTTGATGTGGTTTGTGGGTACGCCGCTGATGCCTGCGCTGCTGATCGCGTTGCTGGCCGGCCTGCTCGTGCTGTGTGGGCTGGTGTTCTTCAACGCGCCGGTGCTGGATGTCGTCGGCGGGTTGCTGTTTGGCGTGATGCTGATTGTCGGCCTGCTCATCGCGCTGGTGGGCATCGGGCTGGTGCTTGGCGTGCCGCTGATGGTGCCCTGCCTCGCGGTCGAGGGCACCGACGGGTTCGACGCGGTCAGCCGATGCTACAACTATGTGTTCTTTCGGCCGTGGCACTACGCGTTCTATGTGGTGTCGATGATTGTCTTCGCGGCGGTGAGTTATGCGGTGGTCGCGGCGGTGGCGTCGGCGACGGTCGGCGCGACGGACTACTTTGTTGGGGCCGGCAGCGTAGCGGTGATGGACGAATTGCCGGCCGATGAGGTCACGCGCTACGACGCGGTCGCGGCCCAGGCGAACGCGCCTTACCTCGCGGCGCAGCTTGATGGCGAACTCGAAGGCACCCCGGCCGCGGCGTCATGGATCGTGACGCAGTGGGTCCGGCTGGTCTGGGCGCTCGTCGCGGCGTTCATGCTGAGCCTCTACTTCTGCATGACGACGTGGGTGTACCTGCTGCTGCGGCACTCGGCCGACGGCACGCCGATGGACGACTGCGACACGGGCGAAGGCGATGTGCTCTGGGCGACGACGCCGGAGCCTGCGCCCGCTGCATCGGACGCCGCGGCGTCCCCGCCGACCGATGCCGGGCCCGAAGCGCCGGCGGAGGGTTGAGCATGCCCGGGTGCATGGAACACGTCGACGCGGGGGCGGAAGCACTTCGCCCGGCGCTGCGCCGGGCGGGCGCGGCGCTCCTCGTGCTGTGGTGCCTCGCGTTTTGCGTGAGTTGTGGCGGGAGCCCGACGCCGCCGTCAACAGATGATTCGTCAACGCAGGCGCTGCGGATCGTTTCGCTCTCGCCTGCGGTGACACGGATGATCATCGACATGGGCGGGCGAGACCTGCTCGTGGGTGTCGCGCAGCACGATGATGTGTCGCTTGGGCTGCCGGTGTGTGGCAACTATCTGGACCCGGATGTGGAGCGGATCCTGTCGCTTGAGCCGGACCTGATCCTCACCGAGTCGGGCGTGCAGCCGACGTCGGCGCGTCTGGCGGAGTTGGAGATGGCGGGGGTGTTCGAGGTGGTCGCCTTGCCGCACATGGAGTCGGTCGGGGATGTGGCCGACGCGCTGACGCACCCGGAGCACGGGCTTGGCGTTCTGCTCAACATGCCCGACGCGGCGCAGCACGCACGCGAACGGCTCGATGCGCGTTTGGCGTTGATCGCTGAGCTTGTTGAGGACCGGCCTCGGCCGCGCGTGCTGATGCTGCTCACGACCGACCCGCTTGGCGCGATCGGCGGCGGCGTCACCCACGACCAGTTGCTTGCGATGGCCGGTGGCGACAACGTCCTCGCCGACGCGGACGCGGGCTACGTACTGATCGACCGGCAGATGCTGATCGACGACCTTCGGCCAGACGTCATCCTCCTCATCGATCCCAACGGCGCAGCGCTACGCGAGGGCGACGATCGGCTGCGCTCGCTCGAAGGGCTGCCCATCCCCGCGATGACCGATAGCCGAGTGGTGGTGATCGACCACCCGCAGGCCTTGCTGCCCAGTACATCGCTGCCGGAGCTGCTCGGGCAGATGGTGGTCGGTCTGCACCCGGACTTAGCCCAGGCAGTCGGCCGTGCACTATCGCTCGAGGCGGCCGACGCTCTGTCGGAGATGCAGCCGTGACCGCTCAAGCAGACTCGCCGGGGCAGGGCGTGGCCCGACCGACTAAACGTGCTGTGGTCGGACTGTCGCTCATCGGTCTCGTGCTGCTGGCGTCGGTCGGGGCGCGGCTGCTGGTGGGGTCGTCGGGCGTCGGCTGGCCTGACGGTGAACACGCGGGCTTCATTGTGCAAGAGCGGTCGCGGATGCTGCTGTACGCGGCGGTCGTTGGCGTCGCGCTTGCGGTGAGCGGGGTGGCGTTGCAGGCGCTGCTGAGGAACGCGCTGGCCGAGCCGTACATCCTCGGGCTGTCCACCGGCGCGGGGCTGGGGATCGCGTTGCAGACCTACATCGCGGCGCATTTCGCGCTGTACGCCGGGCCCCGGGAGTTGGCGGCGCTGGTCGGCGCGGTGCTGACGCTGATCATCGTCTTCCTCGCGAGTCGGCGGGGGGGGGTGATCGATCGGCTGGGCCTCTTGCTAACCGGCGTGGTGTTGGGCACGATCAACGGGGCGCTCATCATGCTGCTTCACTACCTCACCCCGCCCGAGGACCAGCTCGACCTGATGCAGTGGATGATGGGCCTGCTGCCAAGCCGGCCGCTCGCGTGGGGGGATTCGGCGGCGATCGCGGTGATCGTGTTGGGCCTGGGCTGGCTGCTCTGGCGGGCCCCGGCGATGGATGTCGCGACGCTCGACGACGACGAGGCCCACGCGCTGGGGGTCCACGGCCCGCGGCTGCGGCTGGGTCTGCTTGTCACCGCCAGCGCACTCGCCGCCGCAGGTGTCGTCGTCGCGGGGCCCATCGCCTTTGTCGGGCTCATCTGCCCGCACCTGGCCCGGCTCATCCTCGGGCCCGCGCACCGCGGCGCGTTGCTGGGGTCGGCCATGCTTGGTGCCTCGCTGCTCGTCTCCGCCAACGTCGCCGCCGAACTCATCGCGCACCTCCACCCGACCACCGGCCGGCTCCCCGTGGGCATCTTCACCGCGCTCGTCGGCGGGCCCGCCTTCCTCTGGATGCTCCGCCCCAAGCTCGGTGCCGGAGTCAGCGAAGGGTGACCCCGCACGTCCCGCCATGCCAGCCCGCCTGCCTGCAAACATGAGCGCCGATTCCGTTACGATGTCCGGCCGAGTCGCTTGCGACACCCCGCCGTGTTTTCGAACCCAAGCCCTGGCCACCCGCCCCACAAACACACCCATGCCACACTTCGCCGACCGTCTGCTCGCCGCCTGCCGCGCCAAGGGCGCTCCTGTCTGTGCCGGGGTCGACCCGGTTCTTGAGAAGCTGCCCGCATCGATCGATCGGGCCGACCCCGTTGCGGCCATCGAGCGGTTTTGTTTCGAGGTGATCGATGCCGTCGCGCCATTCGTCCCGGCGGTCAAGCCTCAGTCGGCCTGCTTCGAGCGCTACGGCGGCGCGGGGGTCGGCGTGTACCACCGCGTCGTGCGCTACGCGAAAGACGCCGGGCTGGTCGTCGTCGGCGACGCGAAGCGTGGGGACATCGGCACGTCCAGCGCCCACTACGCCGCGGGCCTCCTCGCCGGCGAAGGCGGCTGCGATGCGCTGACGGTGAACGGGTACCTGGGCGGCGATGGGCTCGAGCCGTTCATGGAGGTCGCTCAGCGTGAGGGCCACGGGCTGTTCGTCCTCGTGCGCACGAGTAATCCGGGGGGCGACGCGATCCAGACCCTGAAGCTCGAGGACGGCCGAACGATCGCGCAGGCGGTGGGCGATGTCGTCGCAGAGCTCGGGGCCGGCTGCGTCGGCGACAGCGGGTACAGCAGCGTGGGGATGGTGGTCGGCGCGACCAAGCCCAGCGACGCGGCCGAGCTCCGCGAGCGCTACCCACAGCAGCTGTTCCTCGTGCCCGGCTACGGTGCGCAGGGCGGCGGGGCGGACGGGGTGCGTGCCTGTTTCAAGTCGGATGGCACCGGTGCCCTCATCACCGCCAGCCGATCGGTGAACTACGCGTTCGCGGGGCGTGACAGCGTCGCATGGGCCTCGGCGGTCGCGGACGCGGCGCAGGCGATGCGCGACGACGTGGCGGAGACGCTGTCGTCTTCCTGCTGAAGCGTCTGAGGTGTGGTGTGCCTGATGGCTGTGCTACGCCTCGCGCGGCGCGGGGTGGGCGTCGAAGCGGCCCTTCATCCACGCGGCGATGGCGGTGTCGTACTCGGCGGTGCGGGCGAACGCGGCCGAGGCGAGCGAGCGGCGCATCGTGAGGGTCGTCGCGCCGTCGTTGTGCTCGATGTCGTTGACGACGCGGTCGTACTGCGACGGGTCGGTGACGATCGTGACGTAGGCGTGGTTCTTCGCGGACGAGCGGACCATGGAGGGCCCGCCGATGTCGATCTGCTCGATGGCTTCGGCGTCGGTGACGGATTCGTCGGCGACGGTTTTCTCGAAGGGGTAGAGGTTGACGCAGACCAGATCGATGGGGGTGATCTGGTGCTCGGTCAGGGCGGTCGCGTGGCTGGGCTTATCGCGCAGGGCGAGCAGCCCGCCGTGGATCTTGGGGTGGAGCGTCTTGACCCGGCCGTCCATCATCTCGGGGAAGCCGGTGACCTGCTCGACGGGGGTGACTTCGATGCCGGCGTCGGCGAGGGCGCGTGCGGTCCCGCCGGTGGAGATGATCGTCGTGCCGCAGCAGGTCACAAGCCGGCGTGCGAAGGGGACAAGGTCGGTCTTGTCGGAGACCGAGAGCAGGGCGGTTTTGATGGGGACCAGGTCAGTCATAGCGAGTATGGGATAGGCGACGCGCGTCTGCGCGGTCGGGTCGGCCGGGTTGAGCGATCGGGGGGTCGGCTCAGCCCGCGGTGCGGTTGATACGGAGCAGCCGGCCTTCGGGGCTGACAAGGATCAGCGAGCCGCCGGGCCCGGGGATCACGGTCTGCAGCTCACGGGTAGGGGCGTCGACGAGGGTTTCGCCTTCGTCGAGGTCGAGCAGCAGGAGGCTGCGGTCGGTGTGCAGCAGGAGGTCGCGGTCGCGTTCGATGATGGGGGTGGCGTTGAGGTCGCTGCGCCACTGCTCTTCGCCGTCGAGTGCGCCGATGGCGACGATCCCGCCCGACGGGGCCAAGGGCAGGACGACCAGCCGGCCCAGCGCGACGGGCGAGGCGATCAGGGGCTGCTCGGCACCGAGGTACTGCCATGTGTCGGCACCGCTGGTGCGGTTGAGGGCGTAGAGCTTGCGGTCGCGGGAGGCGATGAGGATGTCGTTCCCCTGGATCGCGGGTGCGGCAACGACGCTGCCCAGCGTGCGGTTGCGCCACTGGATCGTGCCGGTGGTGAGCTCGAGCATGACGTAGTTGCCGTTGGTATCAACGACGAAGACGTCACGGTCGGTGCTGACGGGCGGGTTGCTGACTCGGCCCGGCAGCTTGTAGCGCCAGCGGGCGAAGTTGTTGTTGACGCTGTGTGCGAAGACCAGGCCGTTGGCCCCGCCGAAGATCGCGAGGTCGCTGTCGGCGTGGTAGACGGGGGCGGTGTTGACGGCGACCTCGAGGTTGGCGACCGAGATGACGTCGCCCGAGTTGGCCCGGAGCGAGAACATCCGGGTCTGGCTGTTGATGAAGATGCGGTCGCCGTCGCGGTTGGGGGCGAAGAAGTGCTCAAGGGAGCTGCCGAGCTTTACTTTCCAGGCGAGTTGGCCGTCACGGATGGAGCGTGCGGTGATGAAGTTTTCGGGCCGTTCGACGGTGACGAGCAGGTCGCCGAGGATGGTGGCCGAGCTGATGTACTGCCCGGGGCTGAGCTCCATGTCGCGTGCCCAGCTGATGCGGTAGCCCAGCTCGGCGGCGGGCCCGGGCTCGATCAGGTGGCCTGTCCGGACCGCTGGCCGATTGTTGACCGTTGCCTGCCCGGTGTTCGAGGAGGCCGAGGGCGTGCCTGCGCACCCGCCGAGCCCCATGAGAACCACCGTGCCCACTACCACCCATCGCTTGACCATTGAGCGCATCCGCACATACTCCGATTGACTAGGGGCCGGCGGCGCTTGCCGCGCGGTCCGTTAGGGCTTGCCCAGTGCTTGGCCTGCAGCAGCATCGCGCCGCCGGGCCGGGCATAAGTATCAAGGCGGACAGGGTTTTGGTCAAGCACGGGCCCCGAGAAACATCCGGGGCGGGCGATCAGGCCCCGGTCAGCGAGCCACGCTTGTCGGCGATCGTCTGGATCAGCTTCTTGTGCGGGTCGGCAAACTTCTCCGTGCCCTCGGCCATCAGGACCTCCTCAAGCTTGGCCATATCGACCTGCTGGGCCATCTCTCGGGCCGCCGCCGGGTCGCTGATCGTCCGCGACGTCGCGGTGTAGGCCTTACCCATCTTCTCGAGCGCCGCGTTGGTCGACGGCGGGTTGGTCTGGATATCGCTGCCCGCCATCTCGGCGATGTAGTAGTCTTCGTCCTGCCACTCAAGCTTCTTGCCCGTCGACGCGAAGATCATCTCCTGCTTGAGCTTGAGCCCCTTGTCTTCCCAGAACGCCGCGTTGGCGATCCCGATCTGCTTGGCGTTCATCACACCGACCCGGCCCTGCGCCGCGTCGCTGAGTTGGGGCACGTGCTCGGCGGTGTACACATCGACCCGCGAGATGAAGATCGAGTACACGCTCTTGAATGTGTCGAGCTGGCCAAAGCGTTGTCGGCCGCGCCACACCGCATCGCGTGCGGCCTCGTATTGGCGCTGCGTGAAGATCAGCGTCACGTTCAGCGTCAGGCCCGCGGCCGCGAGTTCTTCCAGTGCCCCCAGGCCCGCGGGTGTCGCGGGGACCTTGATCATGCGGTTGTCGTGGCTCTTGCTCCACTGCTTGCCCAGCTCGATGTACCGGGCGACCTTCTCGTCGTGCGACAGCGGGTTGTCGGTGTCTTCGAGCAGGGGGTCGAGCTCGAAGCTGACCCAGCCGTCATCGCCCTGCGAGGATTGCCAGACGTCGTGGAACTTGGCCTCTGCCTCGTTGACCAGGTGGTCGGTCATGGCCCAGGCGATGTCTTCGTCGTTGAGCCCCTGCTCGGCGAAGGACGCGATCTGCTCGTCGAATCGGCCCGAGTTGATGAGGCCGGCGATGATGGCGGGGTTAGAGGTCGCGCCGGTGCAGCCGTAGCCCTTGTTCTTGACGACTTCGTCGGGGTCGACGGAGTCGAGCCAGATCTTGGAGCCGGTTTCGACGAGTGAGGCGATGCCAGTAGCCATGGTGGAGTCCTCGTTTGGGGTGGGATGCAACAGCGGCGGCGCGATCGCGCCGCCTGAAGGATTGTATCGGTCGTATCGGTTGTGGGATGGAGGTCCGTTGCGCGGTTATTGCGACAGGACGAACGCGAGCAGGATGAGCAGCAGGAGCACGGTGGAGAGCCAGCCCAGGACCATGGGCCAGAACAGCGGCTGCCCCATGAGGGGGGTGTTGCCGTAGTCGGGCTCGAAGGTCGCCATCTGGGCCTGGTTGGTGTCGAGCGCGGCGAGCGAGGAGATGTCGAACATTTTACGGGCGATGGTGGGCTTCTCGCCGCGTGCGACCTGCTCGAGGTCGTGGAGGAGGTCTTCGGTGGTGGCGAAGCGTTTTCGGGCGGACTTGGCCATGGCGACCTCGATGATCTCGGAGATGCCGGAGGTCAGTTTGGTGTTGATGTGGTCGGGCGGGACCAGGTCGTCTTTGAGGTGGCGGTGCATCACGGCCGAGGGGTTGGGGCCTTCGAACGGGACCCGGCCGGTGACCATGTGGTACAGCGTCGCGCCCATCGCGTAGATGTCGGCGCGGAAGTCGATCTCGACCTCGCCGCGGATCTGCTCGGGGCTGATGTAGTAGGGCGTGCCGTACGCCTTGCCCTGCTCGGCCTCGGCGGCCTCGCGGTCACTCACGGCGCGGGCGAGCCCCATGTCCGCGAGCTTCACGGTCCCGCTGTTCGAGATCATGATGTTCTTGGGCTTCACGTCACGATGGATAAAGCCCGCCGCGTGCGCGTGGGTCAGCGCCTGGGTCACCTGGATCGCGATCTTGAGCGCATCCTCTTCCGAGTACGCGCCGTGCTTGGAGATGTCGTCGTAGACCGTTCGGCCGTCGACAAACTCCATGACGAAGTAGTGGAAGTTACCCGCCTGCCCCACGTCGTACGCGCCGACGATGTTGGGGTGGTTCAGTTTGGCCGCGGCCTTTCCCTCGTCATAAAAACGCTGGATAAAGTTCGTGTCTTTGCTGTGTTTCTGCGGCAGGACCTTGATCGCGACGATCCGGTCCAGCGAGAGCTGACGGGCCTTGTACACCGTCGCCATCGCGCCCGCGCCGAGCTTCGACAGGATCTGGTAGCCCGGGATCTGCCGGTTCTCTTTCTGCTCTTCGACCTCGGGCTTGATCCGGTTGATCTGCGCCCGTGTGACGACGCCTTGCTGGATCAGCAGCTCGGACAGGCTGCTCTGGTTGACGTCCGACCCGCTTGAGGAGTCTTTGATCATCGCCAGGCAGCGGTTCACTTCTTCGCTGGTCGCGAGCCCCTTCTCGACGACAAAGCGCCCGACCACGGAATCCAGATTGGTCTGGGTCGTTTCAGCCATGAGGTCAACTGCGCGGGCCCGGGCCGTACACCGATCGGGCAGAAGGTACTGATGATACAAGCGGGGAGATTCCCGAAGAATCTAAGAGAATAGATCGGCGATTTGACACTGTCAATCCCGTCTGCGGGTCGATGTATCTTGCCACCACACCATCACACGGCGCAAACAAAAACGTCGCAATCCGCCCACAGACACGCCCACCCCCGTACAATCTAGGGCCGGATTGTGTCCGTTTCCCAAAGCCCCCAAACCCCGGCCCGACATGCTGCTGACAGCCCATTGTGACGAAGAGGTCGGCCAAGCCCTGGCGCAGTATCTCGCCGACGTGCAGGACCGCTTCAACACCGAGCTCATCAGCGACCTGCCCTGCGTCAACGAACTCGTTGTCCATGTCGAACGCTTCCGCGGGAAGATGCTTCGGCCCACGCTCGTCTTGCTCTCGTCCATGGCCGTGGTCGGCCGGACCGAGCTGCAGGACCTCCACGAGCCGGCGGTGGTGACGGCCGCGGTGTGCGAGATGGTGCACATGGCCACGCTCGTCCACGACGACATCCTCGACAGCGCCGAGATGCGACGCAGCGGGGCGACGATCAACCATCTACGCGGGAACGAAACCGCCGTGATGCTCGGGGACTACCTGATCAGCCACGCGTACCACCTGTGCTCCTCGCTGGGCCGGGCGGATATCAGCCGGGCGATCGCGCGGGCGACGAACGTGGTCTGTGAGGGCGAGCTGCTGCAGTTGAGCAACCGCGAGAACTGGGAGCTCGACGAGCGGACCTATTACGAGATCATCCGCCGTAAGACCGCGGCGCTGGTCGGGCTGTGCTGTGAGCTGCCGACGCTGCTGGGCCACGAGCCCGGACGCCGCAATGGCGACGAGCGCGTCGGTCGGGCGTTGTTCGCGTTTGGTGAGAAGCTGGGCATCGCGTTTCAGATCATCGACGACCTGCTCGACCTGTCGGGCGACGAGGCGACGGTCGGCAAGTCGCTTGGCCGAGACCTCGCGAAGGGCAAGCTCACACTGCCTGTGATCCGCTATCTCGACCAGGCCGACCCGGCCAAGGCCAAGGCGATGCGCGACCTGCTGCGACAGGGCGCCGCGTCGGGCGACGACGCTGCGCCCGACGACGCGGTGTACACCCGCATCTGCGGCCTGCTATCGGACGCGGGCGCGCTCGAGCAGGCCCGCGCTCAGGCCGAGACCCTCGTCGCCGAGGCACGCCGGGACCTGTCGGACTGCCTCGCGCCCTCGCCCGCACGCGAGACGATGCTCGCGATGGCGCAGCAGGTCACCCGCCGGCGGTTCTGAATCGGACGAGAAATCACGGGATTTTTCGTCCATTGACCAAAATCGCCTTGGCGCTACGATAAGTAATGTGATACTAATAGGGGTTGGCCTCCGTGTGTGGGTAGCGACGATATGGACTCCAAACCACGTGTACTGATCTTCGGCGGCAAGGTGCTCGACGAGCACCCGATCGCGAAACTGCTTGGCGACTATTTCGATGCCGACGTCGTCGACTCCAGCGGCGAAGCGATCGAGGCGCTCACCGCCAAGGACTACCACGGCGTCTTCGCGGATGTCGGCGACTTCCTCCCGCTCGAACGCGCGATCGTCAGCGACAAAGCCAGCGTGATCCTCAACACCATCGGCGAGGGCGTCTGCATCGTCGACGCCGACGGCCGATGTGCGTGGTCCAACAAAAAGATGCTCGCCTACCCCCCGGCCGTGAGCGAGCAGGTCCGCCGGATCTGCGGCCAGGCGCACAAACTCTTCGGCAGCACACACTCCAGCGCCGGCCAGACCAGCAAGCCCGGGTGTAAGAAGTTCACCTTCGGCGTTGACGACCGCTACTTCGAGATGATCTGCTCGCCGGTGATGGGCAACGACGGCGTGGTCGCGCAGATCGCCGCCGTGGTCTGGGACTCGACAGGCGGCAAGCGCCTGCAACGCAAGATCGACGCGATCGACGCCTCGGGCCGAGAGCTCGCCAAGCTCGACGCCGACGCAGTCAGCAAACTCACCCCGCCCCAACGGCTGAAGCTGCTCCAAGAGAAGATCATCAAGTACTCCAAAGACCTGATGCACTTCGACCACTTCGCGATCCGGTTGCTTGACCACAAGACCAATAAGCTCGAGGTTGTCATCGCCGAGGGGCTCCCGCCCGAGGCGCTCGAGATCGACCTCTACGCCCACCCTGAGGGCAACGGCGTGTCGGGCTACGTCGCGGCGACCAAACGCTCGTACATCTGCCACGACACCGAGAAGGACCCGCGATACGTCCTCGGCCTCGAACACGCCAAGAGCTCGCTGACCGTCCCGCTGATGCTCTTCGACGAGGTGGTCGGCGTCTACAACGTCGAGGCCGAGAAGGTCGGTCAGTTCAACGAAGACGACCGCCAGTTCGCCGAGATCTTCGGCCGATACGTCGCCCTCGCGATGAACATCCTTAACCTCCTGGTCGTCGAACGCTACACGACCTCGGGCCAGATCACCGACAGCGTGATCCAGGAAATGACGTGCCCGCTCAACGACATCCTCCATGAGTGCGAGCGCATCAAAGACGCCTACATCGGCGACGAAGCACTGACCGACGGCGTCGCACGCATCATCACCGACGTCAAAAAAATCCGCGAGGCGCTCGACAACGTCAAGCACGGCCCCAACGCCGTCATCGGCTCGCAGGACGTCGCCGACCAGAAGGGCGACCCGCTGCTCTCGGGCAAAAAGGTCCTCGTCGCCGACGACGAACCCAACATCCGCAAGACCATCAAAGAGATCCTCACCAAGCACGGCTGCGCCGTCACGACCGCGAAAGACGGCTACGAGGCATGCACCGCGCTCGACCAGACCGCCTTCGACATGGTCGTCTCCGATATCAAAATGCCATACCGCAACGGCTACGAAATCTACGCTGCGGCCCAGCGCGTCAACGTCCACACCCCCGTCATCCTCATGACCGGCTTCGGCTATGACCCGCACCACTCCATCGTCCGCGCCAGCCAGGAAGGACTCGCGGCCGTCCTCTTCAAACCCTTCAAGGTCGAGCCCTTCCTCGAAGAAGTCCGCAAGGCCCTACGTGAATCCGCCGAAAACTCGGCCCGCCCGCAGGCACCCACCCCATGAATGAACGACACCTCGCACAGGCCCCGAGCACCTCGGCCCGCCTGTGGGTCGCCCGCGCGCTCACCGAACCCGCCGAGCGCTTCCCCGAACTCGATCCGCCACACCTCAACCCGACCGGGCTCTCGCCTGCCGACGCCGCACTCGCCCTCGCCATCTACCGCACCACGATCCAGCGCTGGTACACCCTCGAGCACCTGCTCGACAACTTCCTCACCCAGCGCATGCGTCGCCTCGAGCCCGCGATGCAGGCCGTGCTCCTCTCCTCCGCCGCACAACTCGTCTTCCTCGACCGCCTGCCTGATTACGCCGTCGTCGACCAGGCCGTAGGCATCGCACGCAAGCATGTCCGCGCCGGCGCCTCGGGGATGACCAACGCCGTGCTCCGTAAACTCGCGAAACTCATCGCGGGGCATGACCCCGACACGCCCTGGACCCCCAGCCGAAACACGCTGCCCCTGCCCGGCGGCGGCACGCTGAAACTCCACAGCCCGGTGATGCCCGACCCCGCCGACGCCGTTGGCAACCTGGCCACCGCGACGAGCATGCCGCGCTCGCTGGTCAAGCGGTGGGCCGAGGTCTTCGGCATGGAGACGACCACCGCGCTGTGCCTGCACGCGATCGAAAACCCGCCCACCGTGGTCGCGATGGAGCCGGGCTTTGAACCGACGCCCGACGCCGACGCCGCATGGACGCCGCACACCAAGCCCGGTTTCGTGGTCTGGCACGGCAAGCACGAAGAACTCGTTGCGTTCCTCGACGCCCACCCGATGCGCCGCGTACAGGACACCGCCTCGGCCGCGTCCTGCGCCGCGACCGCTGGCCTCAAGCCCAGGACCATCCTCGACTATTGCGCAGGCCGAGGCACGAAGTCACGCCAGCTCGCGCTCATGCACCCCGACGCCCGGGTTATCGCGACCGACACGCACCCCGACCGCCGAGAGCAATTACGCGAGACGGCAGAGGGCATCGCGAATCTGGAGGTCATCACCCCCGACCGCGCGGGCGACGACCGGTACGACCTCGTGGTGCTCGATGTGCCCTGCAGCAACGCCGGCGTCCTCGCCCGCCGACCCGAGGCGCGCTACCGCCACTCCCAACTCGCGATGGGCAAGCTCGTCACCCTGCAGCGCGAGATCATCGACCGCGCCCACCCGTGGGTCGCGTCCGGCGGGCACCTGCTCTACTGCACGTGCAGCATCGAGCGCCCCGAAAACCGCAAGCAGATCGACCGCCTCCTCCGCAACACCGACGGAGAACTCATCACCGACGGCGCGATCCTCCCCTCGGGCACGGGCGACTCATACACCGACGGCAGCTATCATGCATTAGTCCGGCTGTAAGCGATCGGTCGGCCATGCATTCCCGCATGTCCTTCGCCCAAGCCGAAGCGGGTTGGAGATCAGCAGGCCGGCGGCCCGTGACGGGCAGGAAGCCTGCCCGACGATGGGATCCCTCGGAGTCTTGCCATGACCATCCAGATGGAACTCGCCCGTGTGCTGATCCGTGAGACCGACGACACCCACATCGTCGAGCTGCGTGAGGCAAACCCGACCAACCAGGCCCACCCCCGCATCTTCCCGATCGTCATCGGTATCACCGAGGCCGCCGCGATCGAGCGTCGGCTGATGGGCCAGCAGCCCCCCCGGCCGCAAACCCACGAGCTACTCGACAGCGTCATCGCCGAGCTGGGCTACGAGCTGAACCGCATCGAGATCACCGACCTGCGCAACCACACGTTTTTCGCCAAGCTCTTCCTCCGCAAGGGCAGCGAGATGGTCGAGATCGACGCGAGGCCCAGCGACGCGATCGCCCTGGGCTCAGCGCACGACGTGCCAATCTATGTCGCCGAGCACGTGCTGGATGAAGTGTGTGGCGACGACAGCTTCTAGCGCCCTGCGTTAGCTCCTCGCCACCTGATTAGGATGAGCCACAAAAGCTCACAGAGAACACGAGATCGAAGCTAGATTCGATTGCTCGATCGGCGACCCCTGTGCATTGTTGTGGCCACTGCCTCGCTACCGCTTGTCCCGCTCCACGACCGCGTAAGCGTTGTGGTTGTGGATGCTCTCGAAGTTCTCGCTCGCGACACGGAACCAGGCAATCCGGTCCTCCGCATCCAGCGCCAGCGCCAGGTCGCGCACGATGTCCTCAACAAACTTCGGGTTGTCGTAGGCCGCTTCGGTGACGTGCTTTTCATCGGGGCGTTTGAGCACCGCGAAGACCTGGGTGCTCGCGCACTGCTCGACGAGTTCAAAAAGCTCCTCGATCCACATCGTCTTGCCCGGCGCAAAGCGGACCTGGGCCTCCATCTCGCAACGCTGGTTGTGCGCACCGTAGTCGGAGATCTTCTTCGAGCAGGGGCAAAGCGACGTCGCGGGGACTTTGATGCCCAGGATAAAGTCGTCGGTCTCGCCGGCCACGGCCTCGAAGGTCACTTCGATATCGAGCTTGCCGGGCTGGCCTGTGATCGGTGCCTGTTTGTCGATGAAGTAGGGGAAGGTCATCTCGAGGTGGGCTTCCTCGGCTTCGAGGCGGACCTTCATGTCCTGGGCGACCTGCATGACATCGCCCGAGTCGATGCCCTGGTGGTGTTTGTTGAGGACCTCGAGGAACCGGCTCATGTGCGTACCCTTCTGGTAGTGGGGCAGGGCGACGTACATGTTGACCATCGCGACGGTGTGCTGCTTGCCTTCGGACTTGGGGCAGTAGAGCGCGATGGGGTAGCGGATGTCTTTGACGCCGACCTTGTCGATCGGGACGTTGCGGGTGTCCTGGCTGCCCTGAACGTCGGGCATGGCGGTCGGGGCGTTGGCGGCGGGGCTTGGGGTTGACATCAGGCGGGCCTATAGAATGATGGTGTAACGTTGATGAGTGGGGCTTGGGCCCGCGAGGTCGAACGCAGCATTGTAGCCCGCCCGACTTGGCCGGACAAAAACGGATCGGAGGTTCGCATGACATCGCGTCGCCCGCCCAGTCGCCCGCCCGGTGGCGGTGCCGGGAGCATCCGCGTGACCCGTGTGGTGACCCAGGTGTTTGGCGCGGTCCCTGCCGAGCAGGGCTGGTCGCCCGCACTGAACTGCTACGAGTCGGCGGGGGCGTTGTTTGTCTGCGTGGACCTCGCCGGCGTCGAGCGCGAGTCGATCGAGGTCTCGGTCCAGCCGGGGCGTCTGATGATCCGCGGCCAACGCGCGACACCGCAGCCCGAGCGGGGCACACCCCAACGGATCCACTGCATGGAGATCGACGCGGGCCCGTTCGAACGCGCCCTCGCGTTGCCCACGGCGGTCGACCTCGACCGTGTCACCAGCCGATACCACGACGGCCTGCTCTGGATCGAGCTGCCGCTCCAACACTGAACCCAACACGCCGTGCCACGCGCGGTGAAAGGACGACGACTCACTTGGCATCCAAGAAAAAAATCGCACGCCGATCCGGCACCGACCGGCGAAGCCGAACCGCGCACTCCAACGCACCCGCCGCGGAGATCGCCGCCGGCCCGCCCAACATCCCCGCGACGCTCCCCATCCTCCCCGTCCGCGGCACCGTCGTTTTCCCCGGCACGATCATCCCGCTGGGCATCGGCCGACCCTCGAGCCGACTCCTCCTCGACGAGTCGCTGGCCATGAGCAAGGTCATCGGCCTCGCGACGCAGGTCGACGAAGACGCCGAGGACCCCGGCTTCTCCGGGCTCTACCCCATGGGCGTCGCCGCCGTCGCGCTCAAGCTCATCCGCCAGCCCGACGAGACGCTCACGCTCATTGTCCACGGCCTGCGGCGAATCGAACTCACCCGCGCGACGCAGACCGAGCCCTACCTCACCGCACGCGTTACCAAGCCCCGGCAGATCGAGGGCAAAGGCAAACGTTTCCAGGCCACCATCAACCAGCTCCGCGACCTCGCGCAGGAACTCATCGAGCTCACCCCCAATGCGCCCGAGCAGGCGATGACGATGCTGCTCAACATCGAACAGCCCGGTGCGTTGGTCGACTACATCGCCGCGAATCTTGATGTTGAGACGGCCGAGAAACAGGCGCTGCTCAACGAGCTCAGCGTGTCCGCCCGCGCGGCGCGGGTCCACAAGCTGCTCAACCAGCAGCTCCAGATCGTGCGCCTGCAGAACAAGATCCAGCACGACGTCGAGGAAAGCATCGGTGAGGGCCAGCGGCGGTTCTACCTGCGCGAGCAGATGAAGGCGATCCGCGAGGAGTTGGGCGAGGGTGGCGACGGCACGGCCGAGGTCATCGACGACCTGCACAAACGGCTGGTCGAGGCCGGCCTGCCCGACGCGGTGATGGAGGAGGCCGAGCGCGAACTGGGCCGGCTCGAGATGGTCCCGCCCGCAAGCCCGGAATACTCGGTGATTCTGGGGTACATCGAGCTGTTGGCGGACCTGCCCTGGAGCAAGTCGAGCGAAGACAACCTTGACCTCGACCGCGCCCGCAAGATCCTCGACCGCGACCACTTCAACCTCGACAAGGTCAAGACCCGGCTGATTGAGTACCTCGCGGTGCGTAAGCTCAACCCGAAAAGGCGCGGCGTGATCCTCTGCCTCGCGGGCCCGCCCGGCGTGGGCAAGACGTCGCTGGGGCGGTCGGTGGCCGAGGCACTGGGCCGCGAGTTTGCACGCATCTCGCTGGGCGGCATCCGCGACGAGGCCGAGGTGCGAGGCCACCGCCGGACGTACATCGGCGCGATGCCGGGCCGCATCATCCAGGACATCCGGCGGTGTGGCACGAACAACCCCGTCATCATGCTCGACGAGCTCGACAAGCTGGGCAGCGACTTCCGGGGCGACCCGGCGTCGGCGTTGCTTGAGGTGCTCGACCCCCGCCAAAACAACGCCTTTGTCGACCGATACCTCGACGTCCCCTTCGACCTCTCGCAGGTCATGTTCATCTGCACCGCGAACTACGTCGGCAACATCCCGCCCGCGCTGCGCGACCGGCTTGAACTCATCGAGATCACGGGCTACACCGACCACGACAAGCTCGCGATTGCGCGCAAGTACCTTGTGCCGCGCCAACTGACCGAGCACGGCCTCAAGACCAAAGACTGCTCGTTCCGTGTCGACGGGCTGCGCAAGATCATCGACGGCTACACACGCGAGGCCGGGGTGCGCGAACTGGAACGCCAGGTCGGCGCGGTATGTCGCCGGGTCGCCGCGCAGGTCGCATCCGCGAAGCGTCGCCCCAAGTCGGCCGTGATCGATGCGGAGGCGGTCGAGAAGCTGCTGGGTGCGGAGAAGTACGTCCGTGAGCTGGACATCCGCGCGGGCGGGCCGGGGGTCGTGCTCGGCCTGGCGTACACGTCGGTCGGCGGCGAGGTCTTGTTTGTTGAGGCGACCCGCTACGCCGGCAAAGGCAACGTCAAACTCACCGGCCAGATCGGCGACGTGATGAAGGAGTCGGCACAGGCGGCGCTGTCGCTGTTCAAGACCCGCGCCGGACGATTCGGAGTAGACCTGGCCGAGCTCGACAAGACCGACCTGCACATCCATGTCCCCGCGGGCGCGGTCCCTAAGGACGGCCCGTCCGCGGGCGTCGCGATGTACACCGCGATCGTCTCGCTCATGACCGGCAAGCCCGTGAAAGACAAGCTCGCCATGACCGGTGAGATCACACTGCGTGGCAAGGTCCTGCCGATCGGCGGGGTCAAGGAAAAAACACTCGCCGCGCACCGCCTGGGTGTTCAGACCGTGTTGCTGCCCGAGGCGAACAAGCGTGACCTCGACGAGATCGACCCGAAGGTCCGCGCGAAGCTGACGCTGAAGTTTGTTGCAGATGTCGATGCGTTGGTGAAGCTTGCGCTGCCGGGCGTGAGGATGAAGAAAAACTAATCCGCATCGTTCGCAATGCGTTGCTCCATCCTGTGTTTCGGTCGTTACGCTCTGCGCGTTGTGTGGGGCTGTCCTGTTGCCTGAGTCGTGCGGGTACGCTTTACAAACGCGCCTTTCGCGGGAAAGCAATTCTTACAAACCGGGGTGTTCCTTCAATCCGTTGATTGCGTGGATGGCCTGTTTTGTACGCAAAAACGGGTGTTTTTTGTTTTTTGATACTGCTGGCATGGGGTTCGCATTTGTACCGCTGTGCATGGTCGCGGTGATCATGCTCCTTCGCACCCCCAAGGAAACAACGCCATGGAATACGGCATCTTCAGCCTGCTGATCCTCGTCCTCGACATTATCGCGATCGTCAGCATCGTAGGTAGCGGTCTTGACCCGGTGATGAAGCTGGTGTGGATCCTCGTGGTCCTGTTCCTGCCGGTGATCGGCATGATCCTGTGGTTCCTCATCGGGAACAAGGCGACTGCCTGACGCTGACGGCGGATGTTGATTTGGGAGCACACGGTGTTCGTGTGCATGAAGAATGAGATGACTCATGCCGGTCGATCTGGCGTGGGCCTGGACACAAGAAAGGTGACATGATGGCAACGAGTACAAGCAACAAGTCGTCCTCCGACGCGGACCTGCGCGGGGATATTGATTCGCTCAAGGCGGACATCGCGAGCTTGAAGGAAGACCTGAGCAGCGCACTCAACTCCGCGATGTCGGAGGGCAAGGCCTCGGCCAGCGCGGCGAAGGACAAGCTGGGTGAGAAGTTCGAGGCCGGCACAGACTCGCTGGAGACCTGCATCACCGAGCACCCGTTCAGGAGCGTCGCGATCGCGGCGGGTGCGGGGCTGGTGCTCGGGTTCCTGTACCGAGGGAGGTAAAGCATCGTGGCTGTTGGTGAAATGATCGTACGTGTGACCGAACTGCTTGAGGCCGAGGGCCGGCTGGCCCGGCGATCGGTGTACCGCCTGGCGTTTGCGCTGGGGCTGCTGATCGCGGTGGTGCTGGTGTTCCTGACGGGCGTTGCGCTGCTGACGGCGTCGGCCTACTTCATGCTCCGCCGAACGCTGCCGATCGACGGGGCCTTGGCGGTGCTGGGGCTGCTGCTCATCGTCATGGCCGGGCTCGGGCTGGGCTGGTCACGCGCCTCGGTTGGGCCGGAGAACTCAGGATGAAAACCAAACAACCCACCTCCCCACGTGTTGAAGTCGAGCAGGCCAAGGCGGCGCTGCTGGCCCCGCCGCGTCGGCAAGAATCGATCGAGCACCCCGCGCTGCAGCTGGTGAAAGAGCACCCGCTGCCCGCGGTGGGGCTCGCGGCGGTCGCGGGTTTCGTGATTGTCGCGGTTAAGCCCGGGCGTGTGCTGGTGCGTCAGACGCTGATGGCGGGGACGGGCATCCTGCTCCGCCGGGCGTTGGCGAAGTATCTGCGCTCGTCGTGACCAACCCGTTCGCACCATGGCATCCACCCCGGACGTTTCACACCCCGCCTGATTGGCGGGGTTTTTTCTACGCGGTCTCGACCGCTGCGCCTTGCTGGGCCTACTCATTCGGACTTGCCCAGCGGTGGGGTGGCGTTGCTGGAGGCGTCGCCTTTGTGTTCGTGTGCGCCGCGGTGGAGGCCCGGCGCGGAGTCGTCGAGGAAGAGGGCGGCGGCTTTGAGCGAGGGCAGGTGCGAGCAGACGACGTAGACCACGACGAGGATGGGCACGGCCATGAGCGCCCCGGCGATGCCCCAGAGGAAGCCGCCGAGGATGACGGCGAGGAAGACCGCGACGGTGTTGAGGTTGAGGCGTCGGCCGTGCAGCATCGGGCTGATGAAGAAGCCCTCGACGACGTTGACAACGAGGATCACGGCCGCGGGCATGACGATCCAGAGCGGGTCGCGGAAGTTCAAGAGCCCCATGAATAGCGCGAACGCGCCGAGCACCCAGGGCCCGGCATAGGGGACGTAGTTGAAGAGCATGGAGGTGACGCCCCAGAGCCAGGCGTTGGGCACACCCAGCAGCGTGAACACGCCCCAGACGACCAGCCCGACGCCGGCGTTGATCAGCGTCCAGACGCTGAGGAAGCGTGAGATCTCCGCCTCGATCTCGCGGACGATGCTCATGACTTCCTTCTTGCCGGTCAGACTGGGCGAGAGACTGAGGAGCTTGGCGAGGAATACGTCGCCCGAGAGCAGGAGGAAGAAGGTGAGTGTGATGCAGATGAAGAAGCCGGCGAGGATGTTGACCGACTGCCCGAGCACGACGCCCGCGACGTTGAGCCAGAACGACTCGTCGACTTTGAGCGGTTTCTTATCTTCGTCCGCCTGGGCGGGGGGTTCGCGGTGGAACCAGGCGTTCATGGGTGAGCGTGCTTCGGGTTGGGCGGACTCGCCGTTGAGCGTTTCGGTCGCTTCGGAGAGCTCGTCCAGTGGTTGGCGGAGGACCTCGAGGCGATCGCCCAGGCGTTCCATGTACTCGGGTGCGTTGTCGAGCCAGTTGCCTACGAGCGCGCCGAGGGTGACAAGCACGACCAGTGAGAGCGCGGTGACCAGGGACGCAAAGCCGAAGGCGGCGAGCTGCCGCGGGACGCCGCGTTTACTGAGCCAACGCACCAGCGGGCTGAGCGTGATGCTGAGCAGGACCGCGCCGGTGATGGGGATGAGGATGGACTGTGTCGCATACGCGAGGGTGAGCGCGACGACGATCGCCGCCGCCTTGACCCACCAGCTTTGCCCTTGGCCGGGCTGGGGTTTGGCGGCTTGTTTGGTCATGGCGTTGTCGGGTGATCCATCCATGTTGAGCGCATTTCGGATTGCTGGGCATCGGCACATGCTACGCCTGCAACCCTAAGCATACCGCCGCGGATGGATTTACTCCGTTCCGCCAAGCTCAAAAAACTCGACGCGGTAGGTGAGTGTGAAGGGTCTGCGTCTTCGTTCCAGGCCCTGGACATTGACCTCGTAGACCGTCCCGGTTTCCAAGGTTCGGATCTCGGGGTCAAAGAGGATGGCATTGAGCGGGATCGACATCTTGGCGAAATGGATGCGGCGGACGGGGATGTCGGTGCGCGTGCCATCGGGCAGGAGCTGGGACACCGTGATCCGCATTTGATCGGGGGATTCCGGTGTGGTGTAGTTCAATGGGTTGAGGTGCAGGGTCCAGATCAGGTTTTCGCCGGTGATGCGGTTGATGAAGTCGTAGTACTCGAAGGGTTGATAGCCGACGCCGGGGAACGCCAACATGTCGTACTCCCCGCGATCGCGGGTGTTGCCGCCGACGAGCAGACTGTGGAATCCCTCGTGATTGGCATAAGCGGTTTCGTAGAGGCCGGGTGCAAGGCACCACCGTCTGTGCCCCACTTCGTCGGCATTGCTTGAGCCGTAATCGACCATCCAGATTTCCATCGCCGTGGCGGGGTCAATCGAAGAGCGGCCGACGAGGTTGCTGCGGCGAGCGCCCTCGGCGGCTTGTTCGTACTCGTCTTCAGGCATGCCGGGGTTGGGCGGGTGATGGTCGATGCGGCCGATTGCGTCGCAGACCTCGGACGAGCGTTGCGCGAGGATGGCTTCGCTGTGGTCGAACGCGATGATGGGATCGGCCAGGCCCGAGATCAGACGATACTTGATCAGTCGGCGGATGGCGGCGGCCTGTTGCTCGTCGGGGTCGCCTTCGATGCGTAGCTGATCGATTCGGCCAAAGGCGCGGGTGATCTCGTCGATGCTGTAGGGGTAGCCGTTGGGTCTGACCGAGGTGTCGCGCTGATGCTCGGGGCGGTCAACGTCGGGCGCGGGGCGGTTGGGCGGGGCCGTATCGTCGCCCGGTGGCGTGCCGCCCGGTGTGCCGCCGGCGAAGCCATCGGTGCCGATGCCGAATGTCGGTGGGCCGGGGTCTGCGGAGGCGTCGCCTTCTTGCGCCGTGCGTTGGCCGTCTTCATAGGTCTCGGTCAGGACGAGTGCACCGTCGCGGAAGACCTGTCGGGTGCCTGCACGCTGGCCCTCTTGGTAGCGTGAGATTTCGAGCCGTTGGCCTTGGTCGGTTCGGCGTTCGAGTCGGCCGTGGAGCTGGCCCTCACGGAAGGTGGCTTGGAGGATGAGTTGGCCAGCGTCGTTGAACTCGCGGTAGGTGCCGTGCAGGAGGCCTTCGCGGTAGGTGGCTTGGACGTGTGTTTCGCTGTTGGGGTGTTCGAGCGTGACTCGGCCATGGCGTTGCCCCGCGTCGTTGGTGGGGATGTCGTCGTCGGCGCGGCTCGGGGTGGGGCGTGTCGTGAGGAGTGCTGTGCTCGCGACCAGTGCGCAAGTGATACCGGCGGCGGTGAAGAGGCGGCGGGGGCTGCGCGGTGTGGTCATCTTGGGGCCCGGTTGAGTCGTTTGGTGGGCGGGTGATCGTACCATCGTGGGGGAGGGCCGCCAAGGATTTTGTCTATGGGCAGCAGCTCGTTGTGCCTCTGCGTGACGATTGAAAATCGGGATTAAGAAGAAGCCCACGCTTGATGGGCGTGGGCTTCGGGGTGTGTTTGGTTTTGCGATGGGGCGGTGTCAGTTGTCGACCGTGACGGAGACGTTGGCGTTGGTCGCGACGATCTCGATTTTGTATTCGCCGGCGTGGAGGGTCATCTCGCGTTTACCGCTCTGGCTCCGGTCGGTGCTGAAGGGCGTACCGAGGCGTTGCCATTGTCCGCTGGGGAGTTTCTGGGAGATGTGGACTTCGACGTTGCCTTGGCCCTGGACGGTGGCGTCGAAGTTGAGTTCGACACGGGTCTGTCCGCTGAGGCGGAACTGGCCGGACTGCGTGGTTTGTTCCTGCCCGGCCTCGACGGTGACGGACACCAGGCGTGCGGCCATCGCCGGGCTTGCGCCGGCGAAGAGCGTTGCCGCCAGGGTGAGGATGCCGAGGATGTAGGTCCGTCGTGTCATGGTCGTTCTCGGTCCGGCCCGGTGGGGCCGGTCTTGCGATGGCGGGGGATTGTAGCAGCCCCGCGTGTCGTTGCGTGTGTCGGCTGAACGCCGGTCTTTTCTTACTTCGGCCGGATCGGCCGAGGGTCTCATGTCCGTATCGACTTATCGATGGCGAATCCGGTCGGGGGGGTGGTCGGGCTGTCCCGTGGCGTATGATGTCGGGATGCGAATCTACACCCGACGCGGCGATGCGGGCCAGACCGACCTGATCGGTGGGGCCCGTGTCGGCAAATGCCACCCCCGCGTTGAGGCGTTCGGCTGCGTCGATGAGCTGAATGCTGCGCTGGGCCTGGCTTTGGCCGGCTGCGGGAATGACGTCGTGACAACGGCCCTGATTACCGTTCAACACCGATTATTTGATCTCGGTGCACAACTGGCGACTCCCGACCCCGAAAAGCCCGCTGGGCCGCCAGACGGGGCGGCCGGCGGAACGCTCGGTGCACGGCTGGCCACGGAAATCCGGGCGATGGAGGCCCAGATGGACCGCGCCAACGCCCAATTGCCTGCTTTGACGGCCTTTATCCTCCCCGGCGGGTGCGAGCTCGCGGCCCGGCTGCACCTGGCGCGGACGGCCTGCCGACGGGCGGAACGCCGGGTGGTCGAGCTGGCCCAGCACCAGCGGGTCGACTCGCAGACGATCGCGTACCTCAACCGCCTATCGGACATGCTATTCGTGCTCGCACGTCTGGCGAACCACGACGCGGGGGACGACGACGTAAAATGGCAGCCCGCCGATGGCCCGGCCGGGGCGTAACGCGGTCCGCTGGCAGCGCTCTATATAGATAGCTTGCTCAACGTTTCGATTCCCTTTCACCCAGAGAAGAGGCCCGCCATGCCAGGACTTGCCCGGTTGTTGTTCGTGTTGACGCTGCTGCTCGGTGCGCTGCCCGTTCTTGCGGCGGATGGTCCCACGACGCCGACGCAGTCGGTTGAGTTGTTTAATGGGGAGGACCTGACGGGCTGGTTCTTTGATGTGCCGGATGCCGAGGCGGCCGCGGCGTCGGTCACGCAAGAGGGCGGGGTGGTGCGTCTCACCGGGCAGCCGGTGGGGGCGCTGCTGACCGAGGCCGAGTACACCGACTATGTACTGACGCTGCAGTGGCGCTGGCCCGAGGGCGCGGGCAACTCGGGGGTGCTGGTGCATGCGACGGGCTCGCGTGTCGCGGGGCCCTGGCCCAAGTGTCTCGAGCCGCAGCTCCAGGCGGGCGACGCGGGCGACCTGCACGGCATCGGCGGGTTCCGCTACCACGCCGACCACAAAGACGAGGCGCAGACCGGCGGGCGGGCGATGAATCTGACCGACGACTCTGAGCACGCGGTGGGCGAGTGGAACACCATGCACGTCATCTGCGAAGGCGACACGGTCCGGGTCTTTGTCAACGGCGTGCTGGTCAACGCCTGCCACGATGTCGAGACAAGCGCCGGCCGGATCGGGCTGCAGAGCGAGGGCGTCGCGGTTGAGTTTCGCAACATGGTGCTGCACCCGCTGGTGGTGACGCCGAGCGAGCCGATCGACCTGTTCGATGGCGAATCGCTCGCGGGCTGGACCAGCGACATCGATCACGGTGCCGCGCTGACGGACGTGTTCAGCGTCGAGGCCGGGGTCTTGAAAGACGCGGGTCGGCCCGCGGGTGTGATCCGGACGGTGCAGGAGTTCCGCGACTACGAGCTAGAGGTGCAGTGGCGCTGGCCCGGGGGCGGGGGCAACTCGGGGCTGCTGGTTCACTGCTCAAGCCCGCGCGAGATGGGGCCTTGGCCTAAGTGCCTGGAGGTGCAGTTGGGCTCGGGCAACGCGGGCGACTTCTGGCGGATCGGGCTTGGCGTCACGGTGTCGGACGAGCAGACCACGCAGGGCCGACGCACGATCAACACGGCCGACGACAGCGAGCACGCGCTGGGCGAATGGAACACGATGGTGGTTCGCTGCGAGGGCGACACGATCCGCGTGTGGGTCAACGGCGACGAAGTCAACGCGGGCTGGGCGATCGAAGTGGACCACGGCGCGATTTGTTTGCAGTCGGAGGGGACGCCGATCGAGTTCCGCAAGGTGCAGCTGCGTCCGCTGGAGTAGTCGGGCAGGCACGGCGTGAAATCCCCGCCCACAAAGCGCGCAGCGACAAGCCGGCCGCCGATCTTTTGGGCTGGATTTTAGAACGCCCGAGATTGGTCGCCTCTCAAAAACCCCGCTGAAACGCATGAATCCAAGTATTCATGCGTTTTTCATTTTGGCACGCCCTTTGTTTTATGCCTGTGCATGTAGACGCATATCTCCACGAAGACTGCCTCTTCGGAAAGCGTCGTGTGGCCCTGGCCCTCCGCATTCGCGGCGGGTGTCCTATCCCATTGAGGAGTCTCATGCTCAAACCCTATCGACCGAACCCGCTCCGTCTCTTCCTGATCCCGCTGCTGCTGATGCTCGGCCTGCTGATCGCCTTGCCAACGTTTGCGCAAGACGCCGCCGCCGCGCCCGAAGCCGCGGAGGCCGTTGTCGAAGCCGCCGCCGAAGCACCGACCTACGCCACGATGGAAGACATCAACTTCATCGTCGGTAACCTCTGGCTACTCATCGCCGGCGCGATGGTCTTTACCATGCACCTCGGCTTCGCCTGCGTCGAGTCGGGGCTGACACGCTCGAAGAACACCGTCAACATCCTCTTCAAGAACACGATGATTATCTGCATCGGGCTCTTGACCTACGGCCTGGTCGGGTTCAACCTGATGTACCCCGGGTTTGGCGATGACTTTGGCACAGGCATCAACCACTGGATCGACATCGACGCGATCAGCGGGTTCATCACCGTCGCGCCGACCGAAGACGGGTCAACGCCCGAGTCGCTCACCAGCGCTTACGCCGCGTACACCTGGTACACCGACTTCTTCTTCCAGGCGATGTTCGCTGCGACCGCCGCGACGATCGTCTCCGGCGCGGTGGCCGGCCGCATCAAGCTCGGCGCGTTCCTGATCTTCTCCACCGTGTTCGTGGGTCTGTGCTACCCCGCGCTGGGCGCCTGGCACTGGGGCGGCGGCTGGCTCGCCGAGATGGGCTTCCACGACTTCGCCGGCTCGACGCTGGTCCACTCCGTGGGCGGCTGGGGCGCACTGGTCATGGCCATCCTCCTTGGCCCACGCATCGGCAAGTATGTCAAGGGCAGCGTTAAAGCCATCCCCGGCCACAGCATGCCCCTCGCCGCGATCGGCGTCTTCCTGTTGTGGTTCGGTTGGTTCGGCTTCAACGGCGGCTCGGTGCTCAGCGCCGACCCGGCCGGCATCTCGCTGGTCCTCGTGACCACCGTCATGGCCGGCGCTGCGGGCGGGCTGGTGGCTAGCATGACCAGCTGGGTCATGGACAAGAAGCCTGACCTGTCCATGGCGCTCAACGGCATCCTCGCGGGTTTGGTCGGCATCACCGCCGGTGCGGACCAGATGGATGTTTGGCACGCAGTCGTCATCGGTGGTATCGCCGGCGTCATCGTCTACTACTCGGTGGTCGCCATCGACCGCTTCCTCAAGATCGACGACCCCGTCGGTGCGATCTCGGTCCACCTCGTGTGTGGTATCTGGGGCACCCTCGCGGTCGGCATCTTCGGTGCCAAGGGCATCATCGGGTTCAAAGACCCCGGCGACCCCGACGCGATCCAGAGCGGCTTCGCGCAGCTCGGCGTGCAGTTTGTCGGCGTCCTGGGCTACGCGATCCCCACGGTCATCTTCTGCCTGGTGGTGGGGCTGGCGCTCAAGTACACCCTCGGGCTACGCGTCGAGGAAGAAGAAGAGGTGCAGGGCCTGGACATCGGCGAGCACGGCATGGAGGCCTACGCGGGCTTCCAGACGTTCTCCAGCGTGTGATCCAGCCGGTTTGCTGTTCCGCCTTTTGTTTTGACCTCCACCACCAAGATTAGAGATTCAACCTATGAAACTTTTGATTGCCTATATCCAGCCCGAAAAACTGAACGCCGTGAAACAGGCGTTGTACGAGAAAGAGATCTTCAAGATGTCGGTGACCACGGCCATGGGCTGTGGCCAGCAGAAGGGCTACCACGAGCACTACCGCGGGGCCGACATCGAAGTCAACCTGCTCAAGAAGGTGCGCATTGAGATCGGCCTCAACGACGAGTTCGTCCAGACCACGGTCGACGCGATCACCGCCGCCGCCCGCACCGGGACCATCGGCGACGGCAAGATCTTCATCGTCGAACTCGCCCAGTGCATCCGCATCCGCACCGGCGAAACCGACACGGACGCCATCGGCTAACCTCAGCTTCCTCCTGTCCCCGGCCGCCCTCACGGGCGGTCGTGGGTTTTGACTCGACATCAGGGTCGGCCAAGCCGGTCGACGCACCGAACTCATCCGCCACACGAGGCCTGTCCGGTTCGGCGTTCGCGCCGGCCGGGCCGGCTTGGGGGAGAAGGAATCGAGCCGTCACTGCCCGGTAATCGTGCAGTGATGGTTTGGTGCGCGCATCTTGTGCGGGTGATCCCGGGCCAAACCCCACGCATCCCGCAGAAACGCCGATCCGTTTCTTTGGCATCCGCCTTGCATCTACATCCGCATCGTGTGCCCCTATCCCTTTTAATCCTCTTGATCGGTCTGTCTCTATGCCCCGCAAACCTCTTTGGGCTGTCGCTGTCCTATCCCTTCTCCTCGCACCCGCCGCATTCGCGCAAGACGCCGCCCCGCCTCCCGAAATCGATACCGGCACGACCGCGTGGATGCTCACCTCCACCGCGCTGGTCCTGCTCATGGTCCCGGGACTCGCCCTGTTCTACGGCGGGCTGGTCCGCACCAAGAACGTGCTGGGCACGATGATGCACAGCTTCGTCGCCATGGCCATCATCGGCGTGACATGGGCGGTGGTGGGCTTTGCCTTGTGTTTTGGCGAGTCGCAACGCGGCATCATCGGTTGGGACAGCGGCTACCTTTTGTTGCGCAGCGTCGATGAAGCCAGCGGGACTTGGGGGAGCATCCCCGACCTCGTGTTTGTCATGTTCCAGGGCAAGTTCGCGATCATCACCCCCGCGTTGATCGCCGGCGCGTTTGCCGAGCGCGTGCGGTTCCGCGGCTACTGCCTGTTTATCCTGCTCTGGTCGCTGCTGATCTACTGCCCGCTATGCCACTGGATCTGGGGCGGCGGCTTCCTGACCGGGCGGGCGATCGACTTCGCTGGCGGCACGGTGATCCACATCTCCGCCGGCGTCGCGGGTCTGGTCGCTGCGTTCTATCTTGGCGTACGCCGGGGCTACCCGCGCACCGCGATGCACCCCAACAACCTGACCATGACGCTGCTGGGTGCGGGGCTTTTGTGGGTCGGGTGGTTCGGCTTCAACGCCGGGTCGTCCGTTGCGTCGGGCCTCCAGACCGCGCAGGCGCTAGCGGTGACACAGGTCGCTGCCGCAACGGGCGCGCTCGCGTGGATCGTCATCGAAGCGCTCCACTTCAGGAAGGCCACCTCGCTCGGGCTCGTCTCGGGCATCCTCGCCGGGCTTGTCGCGATCACACCCGCCGCGGGCGATGTCCCGGTCTACGGCGCGATCGTCCTCGGTATCCTCGGCAGCGTGTTCGCCTATGGCGCGATCGTGCTCAAGGGGAAGCTCGGCTACGACGACACGCTTGATGTCTTTGGCATCCACGGCGTGGCCGGCATCGTCGGCGCGATCGGGCTGACGTTTGTCCTGCGCGACATGCCCGAGGGCGGGATGTTCGGTGCGGCCTGGTTTACGCAGCTCTGGCATCAAGTCGAAGGCGTCGGGATCGCGATCGTCTTCTCCGCCGTCGTCACGCTCGTGCTCCTGATTCTGGTGGACAAGACCCTGGGCCTCAAGCTCTCCGATCAGGGCGAGCGGGCCGGCATGGACCACGAGCTGCACGGTGAGCACGGCTACGGGCTGCTCAACCTCAACTAACCCCGTCGCCCATCACGCGTCACGACGAACCTTTACCCAACCTCAAGTTCCACCATGAAACACATCATCGCCATTATCCCTCACGACCAGCTCGACTCGGTCCACCAGTGCCTCATCGACGCCGAGATCTTCCGCATCACCGTCACCCGGGTCACGGGTCACGGCCAGCAGGAAGACCGCGACCTCTACCGCGGCCAGGAGATTACGCCCGACCTGATCCCGAAGGTCCGGCTCGATATCTCGGTCAATGACGAGTTCGTCGAGCCCACGATCCAGGCGATCATCAAGGGCGCAAGGCACAACGGCGGCGAGGTTGGCGACGGGAAGATCATGGTCCTGCCGCTGGAAGAGTGTGTGCGCATCCGCACGGGCGAGCGGGGCGGCTCGGCGATCTGACCTAGACGCGTTAGCGCAGGCCGCGCCCGTGGGGGTGTTACTGCGCCCGCCGTGCCGCGGCCTGCAGCTCCGGCATCGGCACGAGTGACACCGCGAGTGTCGCGGTGCGCGGGTTGCGCGAGGGCTCGGTGAGGATGCACCACGCATGGCCCTCGATGCGGATGCTGGTGTCGACGACGATGACCGTCCGCCCATCGGCGAGTGTCCCCAGGCCCGTGCCCCGGTACGCGTAGTTTTCCAGACCCGGGTAGCCCTCGGGCGGCATGATCCCGTCGGCCCGCAGCGTCATGAGCGTCTCGGGCATGCGCTGGTGTGTGACGCGGTAACGCAGCAGGAAGCCGGAGATGTCGTGCAGGTCGGCCGGGGCCTCGAGCCCGACGCGTGGAGTGATGCGCTCGCCCGCCTCGGGGGTGGGGGAGATACGCCGATCGCTCTGTGTCACACACCCGAACGTGGCGGACATGAGCATCAGGCCGAGGCAGCAGGTGGAGGTGAGCGTGGCGTATCGTTTCATGTCGGCACTATACCGGGGCCGCGGGAGCCACACCGTGCCCGGCGTGTTGGCCCGGCGTCGGGCACGGTGCGGGTGGGCTTTGCGCGTGTTGTGCGTGCAGACGCCGGGCTACGGCGTGGGTCACTCGGCCGCGTCTTCGGGTGCGGCTTCGGGGACCGCCTCAGACGCTTCGCCCGGGCCTTCGTCGCTGGGGGGGGCGAGCTGCATGCGGTCCAGGTGCTGTTGGAGCAGGCCGGGGTTGTCTTCGTCACGCAGGTCGGTCGCCTCGCCGCGGACGCGCTGGGTCATCGCGGTGAGTTCGCTGGGGTCTTCGATGACCTCGGGTGTGAGGAAGAGCAGCAGCTCGGTTTTGATGTGCGAGCGTTCGGTCCTGCGGAAGAGTTGGCCGACCCAGGGGATGTCGCCCAGCAGCGGGACCTGTGTGATCGTCTCGCGTGTTTCGTCTTCCATGAGCCCGCCGATCACTACCGTCTGCCCGTCGGCGACGGCGACCTGGGTGGTGAGCGAACGCTGGCTGAACACGACGGCGTTCTGGTCGGGGGCGACGGGGACGGCGAGGTCCGAGATCGCCGAGAGCTCCTGCGCGACGTCGAGGACGACGAGCCCTTCGCTGTTGATCTGCGGGGTGACGGTGAGGATGATGCCTACGTCGCGGTACTCGATGGTGCTGATGGTGTCGCCGTCGTCGTCGACGCGTGAGTTGGTGATGATGGGGACCGACTCGCCGACGTTGATGTTGGCTTCCTGGTTGTCGGCGGTGAGGAGGTAGGGTCGCGAGAGGATGTCGAACTTGCCCGTCGCGTGGAGCGCCCGCAGCGCGGCGCGGAAGTTGTCGCTGCTGAAGACGAGGTAGTTGAGCCCGAGACTGGACTCGAACAGGTTGAAGTCGGTGAAGATATTGTCGTCGGTCGTGGATCCGAGGTTGATCCCCTCGAACTCGACGCCGAGGTCGAGCGAGTCGTCGTGGGTGACTTCGGAGACGAGGACGCGGATGAGGACCTGCGGGACCGGGCGGTCGAGTTCGTTGAGGATTTCCTGCAGCCGGGCGAAGTTTTTCTCGGGGGTCAGCACGAGCAGGGTGTTGGTGTCTTCGTTGGCGACGGCGGTGACCTGGCCGACGAGGTCGGCGCCGCTGCTGTCGCCGATGGCTGCGGCGAGCTGGGCGGCCTGGACCTGGGCCCCGCGTCCGCCACCGCCCCCGCCGCCGAAGTTTTCAAGCGCGCTCGAGGCCGAGTCTTCGAACAGGTTATTGAAGATCTCTTCGAGGTCGGTCGCCTGCATGTTGCGGACGTGGTAGATCAGGACCGATTCCTTCGCGGTGGTGTCGGCGTCGAGCTCTTCGATCACCGAGGCGACACTCTCCATAACCTCGGGCGAGGCGCTGACGACGATGCTGTTGGTCCGCTCATCCGCCGACGCGGTGACGGCCATGCCCTGCTGCCCGCTCGCACCTTCATCGTCGTCGCCGCCACCCCCCCGGCCGCGGCTGAACTGTCGCTGAATCACGCGGCCGACGGCCTCTTCGATCGATGGCACGCCCTGGAATGTTTCCTCGATCAGCCGGGCCGTGTCCGACGCGTCGGCGAACTCAAGCTGGAAGACACGCAGCTCGGTCACCTGCGAGATCGACTTGTCCAAAGCGCTGACGATCTCGACGATCCGCCGGACGTTGGCCTCGGTATCGGTGAGGATGAGCGCGTTGCTGCTGGCGTTAGCGCTCAGACTCGCGAAGTCGTCGTTGATCAGCTCGCGGATGTCCTGGGCGATGCCCGCGGCGTCGGCGTAGCGGATCGGGATGATCTGTGTGATCATCGTGTCGGACTCGCCGATCTGTTCGGGGTCGTTGCCGAAGCGGACGGGGATGCTCTGGCTGCGTGCGTCGCCGAGCTCGACGATCTTGAGCAGTCGGCCGCGCCGGATCGCCGTGTATTCCTTCTCGAACAACACGGTGTTGAGCATGTTGATCGCTTCGTCCAGCGAGATCGGCTGGCGGTTGAACACCGTGATCCGGTCGTCCAGGTCCGCCTCGTTGACGACGATCAGCCCGGCCTCCTCGGAGAGGTAGTTGAGGATCGTCTCGAGGGTCGCGTCCTGGAACTCCATGACCAGCTCGCCCTCGGCCATGGCGGCGACGACGGGCTGGGCCGGGTCAGGCGCATCCTGCTGGTAGCCATGCGCCAAGGGCGCTGACAGGAACAACGCGCCAGCCATCGAGGCCAGGAGCGTGCGGGTGGTGGGGCGGCGGCCCGGGGCAGGGACACGTCGCGACGGTTGGGTTGAGTTTGCCATAGGGTGTTCGTTTCTTATTCGCTGTTGCGGCGCTCGCGCATGCGGCGTTCGAGGTCGGTGAGCCCGTCACTGGGCGGGGTGGCGTTGGGCTCGGCCCCGCTGGGCGTTGCCGGTGAGGTGGGGGTGTTGCCGGCGGGCCGGATCGGGCGCGCGGCGGGGGACTGGGCTTGGGGCGTCTCGCCAGTCAGCGTCTGGCTGATCTTGATGTGCCGGGTTTCGCCCGCGACCACGTAGGTCAGGCCGTGCATTGTGATCGCTTCGATCTTGCCTTCGGAGAACGGCCCGGCCTCGTTGAGGACGATGATTTCACCCGAGGCGCGGTCTTCGATGTGTGCGGTCGCGACGCTGCCGTGGATCGACACGCCGACCAGGACCAGCGACGCGTCGGGGTCGGGCGGGGGCAACTCGACGACCGGCTCGATGGGCTCGGGCTCGTCGGGGATTACCGGCTCGGGCTGGCGCTGGGCCTCGGCGGCGAGCGCCGCGCGGTCGGGCTGGAAGATGTTGTACGCGACGATGTCGTCATAGCGACCCGCCTCGATCTCGGGCGGCTGCCAGGTGTTCGCGGGGGTGTCGGCGGTCGCGGTCTCTTCGCCGGCGGGCTGCGCGTAGGCCAGCGATGCGGCGGCGCCGCCCAGCACAGCAAACACCCATAACGGCTTGCGGTGGAGCATCAAGAGGCACCCCCCGGCTGCGCGTCCTCGGCGTCGCCCGTCTGGATGATCGTGGTCAAGGTCAAACTCAAATCAAGGTCCTCTTCGTCTTCGCGCCGGTTCGTGATCGAGCAGTCCACGATCCGCAGGGGGAACGGAGACATGCTGACGCGTTCCAGGAAACGCTGGAGTGAATGGATGCTGCCGGTCGCGCTCATGCGGAAGGTGATCTCGTCGAAGCGCTCGTCGTCGTCGCGGACCGGGTTGTTGGCCGCTTCCAGGTGCTTGATGTTCAGCCGGCTCGCGGCGGACCACTGTGTGATGCTCTCCTGGGTTCGGCGGCGGGCGCTGTACTCGTCGGAGCGGAGCCCGGCCCGGCGGTAGCCCGCCCAGCGTTTCTCGATCAACGCCTGGTTGTCGACCAGTACACGCGCCTCGTTCAGCTTCGTCTCGAGCGCAGCCGTTTCTTCGCCCACCCGATCAAACGCGTTGAGCACGGGCGTAACCACCAGCAGGTAGAGCACGACACCCACGACCATCGCGGCCACGGCGATCGCTAAGGTTTTTTCTCGTTTTGACATCAGTGCTGCTCCCCGTTGATGGGACGGTACGTAAAGGACACCTCAAAAACGAGGTCCGCGTCGGATCGGCCGGCCGTGTTCTGCTGGCGGAGCACAACGTCGGACAAGGCCTCGGACTCCGACATCGCGCGGAGGTAACGCCACATGGTTTCCTCGTCGTCGGCCCGGCAGTTCAGCACGCCCGAGGCGTTTTCATCGAGCGACAGGCCGGTGACCCAGATGCGGCCGTGCACCGGGAACGTGCGTGTGAGTTCGAGCAGGCAGTCGAGCACGGGCGGTCGGTTGTCGAACCAGCCCGTCGCGGCGCGGGTGTTCTGGCGGACCAGCTCGAGCCGGTCGGCGTTGCCCTCGATCGCGTCGTACTGCTGCTGGAGGTCGGCGAGGTGCTTGTTGGCGTCGAGCCAGAGATACCCGACCACGCCGCCCACGAGGATGAGCAGCACCGCCGCCCGCGCGAGCCACATCGTGTAGCTCGGCATCCGGCGCGGCGGGCGGACCGCCAGCCGTGAGTCCAGCAGGTTGATGCCGCCCGGCCTGGCATAGGCCCGCGCGACCGCGAGCGCGGCGTCGGTGGGTTTGGCGGTGCAGTTGCCAACACGCTCGCTCAGCGCCTCGGCCGTCGCGCTGCGGGTCGACTCGTCCAGCCCCGCCGCATCCAGCAGACACGCCCGGCCGCCGTCACCGCCGCTCCACCCCAGTGCCGTCGCCGCGACACGCAGGGTGCCCGCCGCGAGGCGTTCTCGCTCCGGCCCGTCGGCCAGCCGCTGAGGGTCGCAGGGCACGGACGCGAAGTGCGCCGCCTTGCCCGCGGTTTGGCGCACCGCCACCGCGCCGCCTTGTTCGAGTACCACGCTCAGCCCGTCCGGCTCGCCCGCCGTGGTGTCGAGCGCTAGTGCGCTGAGCGACGCGACGCCCAGGCCCGCGGCGGCGAACGCGTCTTTGATCTTGTTGATCCGCCGGGCGGGCACACCGACCAGCAGCAGCGATCGCTTGCCGTCGATGTCCGGGGCTTCCTGGTAGTCGAACACCAGGTCGCTCTGGCCCCCGGCGAAGTCCTGCTCGATCCGCAGCCGAACGATCCCTGCCGTTGCCGCGTCGTCGGCCTTCACGACCGACATCACACGCGGGAGCACCCAGCGCGAGCACAGCCCGACCGCCGCGTGCTTCGCGGTGTAGCCCTCTTGCTTCAGGTGTTCGCCAAGCAGCCGGCCAAACGCGGCCGGGTTCTCGAACAGCGCCGCGACGTCGGTCTCAAGTATGGACGACTTGCCCGGCTTGGCCGACGCCCCTTGCCCATGCGTCTCGACGAGGCGCACCGATCGCTCGGTCAGCGCGACGCCCAAACGGTGTGTGTGTTTCTTAGCCATAGCATTTACTCCGCAGCGTATTGCTCCGCGACCTCGGCCGTCGAAACGCCTTGCTGCAACTGCTCCAGGATCGCCGGGTCCATCGGCCAACCCAGCGTGGTCAGGTCCTGTACATAAACAATCTCGGGCAGTGTGTCGTTGTCTTCGATCGTCGGCCGTGTGTCGATCACAAACCGAAGCCGGCAGTAGCCCCGGCCGTCGTTGGTGACCGCGACGATGTCGACCGTGAACTGCAGCGACCGGTGCGTCAGCCGGGCGCCGACCTCCGCCGCCTTGTCGTCGCCAAGCACATCTACCAGCCACGCCAGCGAGCCCGGCTCCTCGCCCGGCTGCAGGATCGGCCGGGCACCGAGGATGAGATCGCCGTCGCCCGGCTCCATCCCGGGCAGCGCCTCAAGCACCTCCGCCGACGCGGTGTAAGGGTCCACGCGGCCCACGAGCCCGCCCTGTCCCGGGACCAGCAGACGGTCGTGGATCAGCTCAAACTCGTCCTCGGTCAGCTTGTTCTTGATGTAGAAATCCAGCACGCTGTCGTAGGGCCGGTTGTCGGGGATGGTGCCCGCGAGTTCGCCGAGGCGTTCTTCGCCGAGCTGTTGCTGGATCAATTGCGCGAGCTCCTGGCTGGGCTCGTTGATGTTGATCAGGTCTTCGCCGTCCAGGCCGGTGTTGGGCTCGACGGAATAGACGGTCGCAAGCCCGTAGAGCCCGCGGTCGAGCCGGCCGTCGGCGTTGTCTTCTGCGCCGTGGTCGGGGCCGTCGTCTTCGGTGTCGTCGAGTCGGCCGTTGCGGTTGGTGTCCTCGCCGTAGAGCAGGGCGACGTCCATGCCGCGGACGTAGGCGAGTTCGCCGAGGGTTTCGTAGTTGCCGTCCTTGGCGTTGTAAGGCGTCGCGCGGGTGAGGTAGTAGTCGGATTCTGCGCCGCCGGGCGTAGTCTCGGTGTCCTCGTCGCGCCAGTCGACAATCGCGGCGGCGAGGTCTTCGGTCATGCCGGGCAACTCGATGAGCGACTCGACCGGGGCGTTGTTGAGGTTGAGTTTGCTTGCTTCACCGACCAGTCCGTAGGTCTGCAGCGTGTCGTCGTTGTAGTCGGGCGCGATGATCCAGTAGAGCCCATCGCCCATCGGTTCGCCGGCGACGCCGACATTGGCGAGGTAAGGCGACTCGCCGTTGGCGATGGCGTCCGCGAGGTCGCCGCGCACGGCCTCGAGCGCGCCCAGCGCGATCCAGCGGGCCTGCGTCGACGCGGCGTGGTGGGTCGCGGTCTCGGCTTGGGTCCGCATGCGGTGGGCGAAGACCAGGACCAGCGATGCGAGGACCGTCGTGATCAGCAGCGTGATGATAAACGCCGCGCCGCGCTGGCGGGTGTCTCGGGCTCGTGTTGGGCGGGGGGTGCGTGGCATGGTCGGGTCAGAAGCTGATGCGGTCGTCGATACCGGCCGAGGTCGTCGGCAGCGGGGCGCTATGGGGGTGGACGATACGGACGATGACGATGTCGTGGTCTTCGAGCGCGTCGCGTTCGTCGATGTGGTTGAGCTTGGGGCGGATCGTCAGCGTGATCTCGATCGCGGTCGGCAGCGTGTTGTCCTGTTCCGCGGACTCCCAGGCGTCGAGCCAGTCGCCGCCGTCGAAGTAGCGGGCGTTGAACGAGACGACGCCGCGTGCGACGAGTTGTGCGGTGGGTTCGGGTGTGGTCGAGGCGAGCAGGTTGTCAGTCACAAGCCGGACGAGCATGTTGGTGGCGTCGTCGTCGGGGTCGGAGACCAGCGTGTATTCCACCCCGCGCAGGTCGCCCATGGCCTTGTCGGTGGGCAGGGCGGTCGCGCTGGTGACAAAGGCGATCGAGTCGGCATCGCGCCCCGCGCCCATCCGCGTGTCGCTGCCGATGAACTCCGTAGCGATCCGGCCCGTCGGCTGGGGCACGCCCTCAAGGTCGGTCGCGACGCGGTCGAGCAGCACGCGCGCGGCGTGTCGGCCGGCGAGGCGGTCGTCGGCCCGCTCGCGCGTGTCGAAGGCGATCTTCAGACTCACGAACATCGACGCGGAGATAATCGCCGTCACCGTCACCGCGAGGATCATCTCGAGCAGCGTGAAGCCGGCCCGGCGTGGGTGTGGTCGGCGTCGGGTGTGCATCAGAGCCCCTCCGCGTTGACGACCGTCGCGAGCGCGACGTGCTGTTCTTCGCCACGCTGCTGCCAGGTGACGATGAGCGTGATTTCTTTGAAAGCGATCTGCCCGTTCCAGTCATCGACCAGCAGGAACCATTCAAACGTCTCGGCCTCGCTGCCGTAGGTCTCTTCGTCGAAGGCACCGGCGCTGTCGCCTTCCTCCCACTCGCCGTTGAGGATCGCCTCGGTCAGCCGGGTGTCGGCGAGCATGGTCGCCTGCGCCCGCCGATCCGCGAGCACGCCGACCTGCGCCGACATCGCGACGCCGCGCATCACCAGCGGGATGACGACGGCCATCAGCATCAGCGCGGCGAGCGCCTCGACGAGCGTAAAGCCCGCGTTGCGCCGATGCCGCGACAGCCGTGTGTGTCGCGTCAGACGTGGTCGCTCAATACCGTGCATCAGACCCCCCGATCGCGTAACGCTCGGCGTCTTCTTCCTTGCCGATGCGGTAGGGCTCAGCCAGCGACGGCGCGTAGATGACGAGCGCTTCGTCCGCTTGGTCACGGACAAAGAGCTGCAGCTGTTCGCCGGTCCCGTCGGGGTTGACCTGCAGGGTCATCAGGTCGAGCGAGCCGAGGGCCGAGTCGGTTTCGATGACGAGTTGCGGGTTGAGCTCGATCTTCTTGCCGTAGGACGACTGCGGGCGTTCGAACCCGCCGGCGGTCTGGGCCTCGATCCAGCAGAGGTGTTCGGTCTCGTCGATGACCAGGCGGTAGGGCCGGCCTTCGGTCGCGGCGCGGTTGCTCGCGAGGTGGATCATCGAGAGCAGTTGCTCGGCGGTATCGCTTAGTCGTGTGCTCGAACGCAGCCCGCGTAGCGACGGCGCGACAACCGCGAGCAACGCCCCGATGATAATCAGGACGAGGATCAGCTCGATCAGCGTGAAGCCGGGTTGGTGTCGCGTGTGTTTCATAGCGGGGCGGTGTCCGGGCCGCCGGGTGGGGCTTTACTCGTCTTCGCTCCAGTTGCGGATGTCGTCGTCGCCGCCCTCGCTGCCGTCGGGCCCGTAGGAGTAGAGGTCGTAGTCGTCGTTGTGACGGCCTGGGGAGGCGTACTGCCAGGGGTTGCCCCAGGGGTCTTCGGGGATGGGCTTGGAGAGGTAGGGCCCGTCCCAGTCGTCGACGCCGCTGGGTTGTTCGCGCAGGGCTTCGAGGCCCTGCTGCGTGGTGGGGAAGCCGCCCAGGCCGATCTCGTAGCTGGTCAGCGCGGTCTCGAAGTTGGAGAGCTGGGTCTTGGCGGAGGTGACCTTGGCCTTGCCGGATTGCCCGGCGAAACGGACGCCGACGATGCCCGCGAGGATCGAGAGGATGACGAGGACGAGCAGCAGCTCGAGGATGCTGAAGCCGGCGTGGCGTCGGGGTCGGCGTGTACGATTAGATTGCATGGGCAGGGTTCTCGGCGAGATAAAAAAGTAGAACGAACGTGAGGCGTGGATTATTGGATCGCGTCCCAAAGGTCGAAGACCGGCAGGAGCATCCCGACGACGATCGTGCCGACGACCGACGCCATGACAAACAGCAGCGCGGGCTCCGCGAGCGAAACGAGCACGCGGAGCTGGCGGTCCAGGTCTTCCTCGAACTCCTGCGCCATACGCACGAGCTCTTCGGAGAGCCGGCCGCTTTCCTCCGCGACAGAAACCATCTCGACCACCGTCGCGGGGAACAGCTGCGGGCACTGGCCAAGACTCTTCGCCAGCGACGTGCCTTCCTGCACGTGGCTGATCGTGTTGCCCAGCGCGTCGGAGAGCGTCTGGTTACCCACCGCCTCGCGTGCGACGCGGAGCGAGGCGAGCAGGGGGACGCCCGCGCCGACCAGTGTGCCGAGCATGCGGCAGAATCGGACCAGCGCGAACTGCGCTGAGGCGGCGCCGACGCCGGGGATGCGCAGCAGGAGCTCGTCCCGCTTGCGTCGCCCGGCCGGGCTCTTGACGAGTTGACGGACGACGACCACGAGGATGATGATCCCCAGCGCGACGAAGAGCCCGTAGTTCAGGATCGCATGGCTGACGGCCTGGATCGCCTGGGTGAGCAGGGGGAGGGACTGGCCAAAGTCGTCGAAGATCGCGGAAAAACGCGGGATAAACCACGAGAGCAGGAAGACCACGACGCCGGTCGCGATGAAGGCGAGCGCGAGCGGGTAGATCATCGCGGTCGCGATCTTGCTCTTGAGCTCGCGTTCGCGGGCCATGAACTCGGCGATCTGTTTGAGCACGACATCGAGGAAGCCGCCCGTCTCGCCCGCGCGGACCATGGCGACATAGACCGGTGGGAACGAACGCGGGAACTGGGCGAGCGAGTCGGCCAGCGGCGCACCATCGACCACGGCGTCGCGGATGTCGGACCACTGCTTGCCGGCCGCGGCGTGCGAGGTCTCGCGGCAGAGGATCTGCAGCGCCCGCGCCAGCGGCACCCCGGCCGAGAGCAGGTTCGCCATCTGCCGGACAAACGCGAGGGTCTGGGGCTGGGAGACACGCTTGCCGCCCCATTGGAACAGCCCGCCCGCGTCGGACGTCGACGCGCCCGCTTCGGCGGCGTTGAGCTCGACCGGCACGAGCCCGCGCGACTCGATCGACTGAAGCGCCGCGCGGCGGTCCTCGGCGTCAAGTCGGCCCGTCGTCTGTCGTCCTTGCGCAGTGACCGCGGTGTAGGCGAAGGTCGGCATCGCTTACGCCCCCTCCCCGGCAAAGTCGTGAGCACGCTCGTCTTTGGTCACCCGAAGGACTTCTTCGACCGTAGTGAGCCCCATCTGGATCAGACGCCAGCCGTCCTGACGAAGACTTTTCATGCCGTTAAGCACCGCGGTCTGCCGGAGTGTCTGGTTTGAGTCGCGCTCGGTGATGTGGGTACGGATCTCGTCGGTGATGGGCATGATCTCGAAGATGCCTTTTCGCCCGCGATAGCCCGAGCCGCCGCAGCTTGCGCAGCCCTTGCCGTGGTACAGCGCGTCGGGCAGGTCCGAGCCGTACTCCGTGCGGATGCGGTCGGCGTCCTGGATCGGGATCGCTTCTTTGCAGTCGGTGCAGATCAGGCGGACCAGACGCTGGGCGACGACCATCTCGAGCGACGACGCGACGAGGAACGGCTCGACGCCCATGTCGACCAGGCGGGTGATCGCGCCGGGGGCGTCGTTGGTGTGGAGCGTGGAGAACACGAGGTGGCCTGTGAGTGAGGCCTGCACGGCGATGTCGGCGGTCTCGCGGTCGCGGATCTCGCCGATGAGGACGACGTCGGGGTCGTGCCGGAGGATAGCGCGCAGTCCGGTCGAGAAGGTGAGGCCGGCCTTGGTCGCGACCTGGATCTGGTTGATGCCTTCGAGGTGGTACTCGATGGGGTCTTCGATGGTGATGATCTTGCGTTCGACGTCGTTGATCTGCGCGAGCGAGGCGTAGAGGGTGGTGGTTTTGCCCGAGCCGGTGGGGCCGGTGACCAGGACGATGCCGTGGGGCTGGGTGAGGATGCGCGAGTAGGTGCGCAGGTCGTTGCCGGCCATCCCCAGGCCCTCGAGCCCGACGAGCGTGTTGCTGCGGTCCAGTAGTCGGAGGACGACGGCTTCGCCATAGAGCATCGGGATGACGGAGACGCGGACATCGACCTCGCGGCCCGCGACGACGAGCTTGATTCGGCCGTCCTGGGGCAGGCGTTTCTCGGCGATGTCGAGGTGGCTCAGGATTTTCAGTCGTGAGACGATCGCGGCCTGGAATCGGCGGACGTCGGCGGGGAGGTTCGCTTCCTGCAACACGCCGTCGACACGGTAGCGGACACTGAGCCGGCCCTCGAAGGGCTCGAAGTGGACGTCGGTGGCGCGGCGTTCGGTCGCCTCGACGAGCACCTGGTTCACGAACTGGATAATCGAAGCGTCCTCGGCCTCCTGGGAGAGGTCGACGTTCTCGCCCTTGCCCTCGTCGAGGATTTGGATGCCGCCGCCGCTGTCGACCAGGGACTGCATCGTCGCGGCACCGACGCCCAGGTGCTTGGCCAGGGCCTTGGCGATCTGCTCGGAGCGGGCGAGGACGGGGTCGATGTCGAACCCGGTGGTGACGCGGAGCTCGTCGAGCCCGGCGGTGTCGAAGAGCGACGCGGTCGCGACGCGGAGTCGGCCGTCGGCCTGCTCCAGGGGCATGAGCTGGTGCTTCATGAGCACCTTGGCGGGGAGTTCGTTGAGTAGGCCAGCGTGGGGCGTCACGTCGTCAAGGTCGATGAACTCGACGCCGAAGGTCTCGGCGACCACAGGGAGCAGGCGGTCTTCGGTGAGCCCGTTGACCGCGAGCGCCGCGCGGTCGGGGGTTTGCCCGGCGGCGGCCTGGGCCCGCGCGTCGGCGGTGGCCTGTTCGTCGAGCAGGCCGAGCTGGTTGAGTTTGCCCAAAAAGTCTTGCATGGGTGAGGCACTCGGTCGCCGGGTGTGGCCGGCTCAGGAATGGCCACCCCCGATCGGGGATCGGGGGTGGCCCAAGTCGATCTGAATCTTTACGCCGCTTGGGCGTGGCGTGTTCGTTTTCGCTTGGGCATCGGCGGGGCGGGTCTGTGGCCCGCCTCGCGTGGGCTCGATCAGTCGAGCATGCCGTTGACGACGAAGTACGCCTCCTGCTGCGCGGTCAGCAGGCCACGCAGGTCTTCACGCGCCTCGGCGAGCGCGCCGTCCATCGCGTCGCGTGCTTCGCGGTACGCTTCGAGCGCATCCTTGACATCCGCGGCGACCGCTTTTTCTTCGAGCACTTCGCGAAGCTCGGCCTGCGCCTCGATCAACGCTTCACCTTCTTCGCTCGTCTCGAACAGCTGCGCCATCGGGTTGCGCCCGCCGCGGCCGCCCGCCTCGCCGCCACGCCCACCGCGTCCGCCGGCTTCGCCGCCGCCGCGCCCGCCACGCCCTTGTCCGCCGAATGCGGCGCCTGCGCTCGCCA
>JBITAC010000026.1:0-4492 GCA_044439905.1 Phycisphaerales bacterium JB063
CGTGGACACCCCCGCACCCCTGCCCGAGACGCCGGGGAAGCTGCCCGTTCGCCGCATCACCTCCAAGCAGGTCAAGAACGCTTCGGCCAGCAACCTGGCCCTGGTCAACACCGACCACTACCCGATTCACATCACCGATGACGGGGCTTACAACTTCGAGAACCTGATGGTCAGCACCCCCGGCGGGCCGCGCGACCGCCACGGGTTCTTTGCCTCGCACGGGTCGCTGAATTTCGACGGCTGCCACTTCCGCAACCCCTCGCGTGTCCGAAGCCGTGACCACTTGTTTGGCTACGCTGCGGGCTGCCGGGAGTTTCTCGGCGGCGTCAACCTCATCGGCCACCCCGACGACGCGGTGCAGCACGACCTCGCCATCAACATCAAGAGCATCGATGCGAAGGTCCGCCCCGAAGAGCCCGGGCGGGTCTGCGAGGCGTTTGAACACGACACATTCATCGTCTACGGCGGGCTGCGGAACATCATCGACGCGACGAATGACCCGGGGCATGAAGGCGTGCCGTCGGTCGAACGGTTCCGGCACGGCCACCTGATATGGATCGACCCGCATGGCGACGAGAACGGCGTCATCGAGCCCATCCAGTTGCAGAACTGCCCGCTTGGTTGGATCAACCGCATCACCGTCATCGACACCAAGAACCGCGTAAAGAAGGCCCGATTCGTCAAGGCGGACGGCGGCAAGGTCGAGGTCGGCGAGATTCGCTACCACCTGCCCGCACTGGTCGAGCCGCCCGCCGTGTTCGGGGTGTCTGGCGACGTGGACATGCAGGCGGTCGGCGCACCCATAGGCGGCATGCCCGCGTTCAGCGTGGAGAAGATTGACGAGCTGCTGTCTTGGGTCGGGGGTGCCACATAGAACTCCACACCCACGAGATCGACACGGCCCTCTACCGCCTGTTCGACGCCGCCGCCGAGCGGTTCCGCGCCGACTCGCTCAAGCACGCGGTGCGGCGTGCCAACCCTGACGCGGAGATTCTGGCCCTGACGCTGGACGCACTGGCGGCGGCGCAGGATCAGCAGTCGGGCGGGATGCGGCTGGTCATCGGCAGCAACGCCTCGGGGCACCAACTCAACACCCAGCACGAGGACGGCGTTTCGGCCCGGTACGCGCGTCTGTGCCTCCGTCTCGCCGCGAAGATTCGCGACCTCGCCGAATCGGATACCACCGACAACGGCCGGGCCGGGCGGCGTCTGGCGGAGCTGGTCGACCCCGACGCGCTGACCGAGCGCGGCATCGTGGCGATGAACAACGCGATGGTCACCGTTGCGACGATCGGCTACCTGCCCGCGCACACCGCCGCGGACGACCCGACCCGTATCGCCAAGGGCCGGTCGTTCATCCCCATGAAGGCGTGGGATGTCGAGGCGATGGTGGCCTGGCTCAACACCTGCTGTGTTCACCGCGAGCTGACCGGCGACGACCACCCGCTGGGCGACAGTCTGCATTTGCTGCTGGGCATCGTCGCCGAGGCATGGCCGAAGGGCAGCGACGATGTGCCCGGCTACGTCCGGCCCGCGCTGCTCGACGACGACGGCGGCATCTACGAACTGGACGCCACCCCGACCGCCCGTGTCGTCGGCAAGTCGCTCCGCGCCCGCCTGCTCGGCGTGTACGGGCAGGACGATGGCGGGGAGTCGCACGACGCGGGCAAGGCGCGTGCCGGTCACACGGCGAGGAACCGAGACGCATCGCTGCATGTGCAGCTTGAGCGGTGGGGGGCAATCCACTCACAACCCAGCAACAGGGCCGAACATGAAGCTGCTTGACGCAACCCGCGACCGACTTCTCCCGCATCTCGACCGTCTGGAGATCGTCTTCCAGCACCACCTGTTCGCCTCGCAGGCGTCGGCGGGTGTCCCGCGCGAGCAGTGGCACGAGACACCCATCTCCGAAACCGACCTCGCGGCGGTGATGGCCCGCACCGACAACATCCACGCGCTGGTCCTCGATATCGAGGGCGGCTGGCCGCTGAACAACGGACCGTGGGGCGCGGACGACTGGGTCACGCCCGAGCTGGCCGAGGCCGGTCGGCGTGCCTACGCACAGCTCGCGCGGGACATTCGGTGTGCGGGGTACACGGGCCGCATCTCGGGCTACAACATCGGCTCCCTGCACCTCTCGCACAACGACGCCTCCTCGCAACTCGACGCGGTGATCGAACACAGCATCAGGATGGTCGAGGCGGTCAACGACGATGAGCCGGTCGGCCCGGTGGATGTCTGCGACTTCCTCTGCCCTGCCTTCTACCCCTACGGCGTGTCGGCAGAATCCCCCGAGGCGTGGGCTTCGCATATGGGCCAGAAGCTCGACTTCATGGAGCGGTGGAACAAGACCGTGATCCCACTCATCACGCCCGCCATGCCCGACGGCACGCTCTGCCCCTGGCTGGACGAACAGGTCGCGTACCTGACAAGCCGCGCCCCGCTGGTCGAGGCCATCGGCGTTTGGGCGGGGCCGGGCGTCCCGACGGCGCAGCCCGCCGATTGGCTGTCGATTGGAGTGTCTGACTGATGGCACTCCTCTACCGCTGGACTTTCGACACCGACGGCACCGATGCGCAGGGCAACTACGACATCAACGAGGTCGGCTCGCCCAGCTATGCGGCGGGCAAGATCGGCAACGCGGCGACGACCGACGCCAGCAACTACTTCACGAACAACCTCAGCACGCCCGCCGCGCTCAACACCCCGCCGTTCACTTGGTCCTGCTGGGTGTACCCGACCGCGACGAACGGCACGGACCCGACGTTTATCTGGGTCAACTGCGGCTCGACCGGTGCGTTGCACTATGAGCTGGGGCTTGCGCCGACAACGCGCGAGTTCGCGTTTCGACATCGCGACGCGGCCGACTCGACGAACATCACGGTTCTCACCACAGAGACCGTCTCGCTCAACGTGTGGACGCACCTCGCGGTGTCTGTGGTTGTATCCGGATCCACCGTCACGACCAAGCAGTACATCAATGGCGTGCTGGTCAAGACCAACGCGCACACCGATGGCTGGTTCACGGGCTCGGCGTCGCGTCTGCAATTCGGGCGGCAAAACTCCGCAAACCGTGTAGTCGGCGGGAAAGACGACTTCCGTTTCTACAACACCGCGCTGAGCGACGGCGATGTCGGCGACATCTTCGATGCGGCCAACCCGCCGTCGGGTAACAGACGCAGACGCATCATCATCGGGGCAGCAGCATGATTATCGCAAGACAGTCTACCGCCCGAACCCTCATGGTTGGCCCCATCCTCGACGAGGACGGGGCAGCGGTTACCGGTGTCGCGGTGGGCGATCTCAAGATTAGCAAAAACGGAGCAGCACCCGCCGCGCTCAACGGCTCGGCCACGCTCACACACCGAAACACGGGGCACTACTCGCTCGCCCTCACTACAGGCGACACCGACACGGTCGGCAGCGCAGAGATCGTGATCGACGACACGACCAACGCAATGCCGGTCAAGACCGTCACGGTTATCGAAGAAGCCGTGTACGACGCGATGTTTGCGGCGAGTGCGGCGGGCTATAACGCGACCGCGCCTCTCGACGCCGCAGGCATCCGCACCGCCCTCGGTATGGCGTCGGCAGACCTCGACGACCAGCTCGACGCGCTGCCCACCGCCGCCGAAAACCGAGCCGAGATGGACAGCAACAGTACGCAGCTTGCGTCCATCGTGGGGACGCTTGGCACCGATGGTGACGGCCTCACAGCCCTACCTTGGAGCTCGGCATGGGATGCCGAGGTGCAGTCTGAGGTCGCAGACGCGCTCGCCGCATACAACGTCGTTGCAACCACGGACCTACCCAGCAACTTCGGCTCGCTTGGCATCAACGCCAGCGGCCACGTCAGTCGCGTCGTGCTGTGCGACACGACCACGACGAACACCGACATGCGTGGCACGGACTCTGCGTACACGGGCACGCCTCCGACGGCGGCGCAGATCGCGGATGCGGTGCTCGACGAGACCGCGAGCGAGCACGGCAGCCCAGGATCGCTGGGGCGCATCATCAGCAACGTTGACACCAATGTTGATGCAGTGCTTGAGGACACCGGCGAGCTGCAATCCAACCAGGGCGACTGGGCCACGGCGACGGGGTTCAGCACGCTCACGACCGGCGACATAGACGCGCGGCTCGCGGCATACGACCCGCCAACTAAGGCCGAGCTTGACGCGGCGATCGCAGGGCTCAACGACCTCTCCGCCGCACAGGTCAACGCCGAGATAGACACGGCGATCGAGACCTACCACCTCGACCACCTGCTTGCGGCAGCATATGACCCGACTAGCAAGCCCGGCAACGCATCGGGCCTGCTCAATATCATCTTCGAGAACGACGGCGGCGTGCCCCGCTTCACCGAAAACGCGCTTGAGCAGGCACCATCTGGCGGCGGCGGATCCGGCGACGCTACCGAGGCCAAGCAAGACGAGATGCTGGCGGACCTCGACACGCTCATTGCGGGGGTCAACGTGACGCAGGTGAACGG
>JBITAC010000027.1:0-5513 GCA_044439905.1 Phycisphaerales bacterium JB063
TCGCGCCGGGCGTGCAGAACAAGGTGCTCGAGGCGATGGCGTGTGGCCGACCGGTCGTGTGTACCCCGCAGGCCGCGCGCGGCATCGACGCAACGCCGGGCGAACACCTGCTCACCGCGCACGGCCCCGACGACTTCTGCGACACCGTCATCAACCTGCTACGCGACCCGCAACGCGCCGCGCAGATCGCTACCGCCGCACGCGAACGCGTCGAAACCGCCTACACCTGGCACCACGCGCTCGCGCCGCTGGTTGCGCTTGTCGACCCGCCCGCCGAGCCCATCCAGACCGACCAGACCCCCGGCAAGACGCTTGAGCCGGTCATCACCGACGCCGCCACCCCGCCCGCACCCCGCTCGCGCCGTCGGCTCCCGGGCCGCGCCGCACGCGCCGCCTGACCCCACCACGAGCGACCAGCATGCCCGACCGGACGGATCGACCGATCCTCACCAAAATCCTCGCGACGCTCGGACCCGCGAGCGCGAACGTGCCCACCGCCTCACGGCTTATCGAAGAAGGCGCGCGCGTCTTCCGCATCAACTTCTCGCACGGCACCATCGAACAGTTCAAGCAAACCCTCGACGTTGTCCGTCAAGCAAGTGAAGCCACCGGCGAACCTGTCGCCGCGCTGGGCGACCTCAGCGGCCCCAAGATCCGTATGCTCGGCGTCGACACACCCGACGGCACGCTCGAACTCGAGCCCGGCGACCACGTCGAAATCACCCGGCAACAGGTCAATGCCACACGCGACCCCGGCTCCCGTGTTGTCACCATCGGCACCACCTACCCCGACATGGTCGACGACGCCGAGCCCGGCCAACGCCTGCTCATCAACGACGGCGCCGTCCGCATGCTCATCACCGACAAGGTCTGCCCGACCGATGACGACGCCGACGGCCGACGCCCCGACGACCCCCGGCTGATCTGCAGCTGCATGGTCGGCGGCACGCTCTCGGCCAAGAAGGGCATCAACCTGCCCGACTCGGACCTGTCCGCGCCGTCGCTCACCACGTGGGACCGCAAGTGCGCCGCGTGGGCTGTGGCGGCGGGCTTCGACTACCTCGCGCTGAGTTTTGTGCGGACCGGTAAGGACATTGATCAGCTCAAGACCCTGCTCGCCGACACCGCCGCGTCGCTGCCCGAGGCCGACAAGAGCGCCGGCCGCATCCCGATCATCGCGAAGATCGAGATGCCCCAGGCCATCCGCGAGCTCGACTCGATCCTCGCCTCGGCCGACGGCGTGATGGTCGCGCGCGGGGACCTGGGCGTCGAGATGGACCTGCCCCGCGTGCCGATTTTGCAGAAGCAGATCATCCAGAAAGCGCACGCGGCCGGCAAGCCCGCGATCGTCGCGACGCAGATGCTTGAGTCCATGATCGAGAGCGCCACGCCCACCCGCGCCGAGGTCGGTGACGTCGCCAACGCCATCCTCGACGGTGCCGACGCGACCATGCTCTCGGGTGAAACCGCCGTGGGCCAGTACCCCGTCCAGGCGGTGAACTACATGGCCCGCACCGCCGCGCAGGCCGAGGCCTACTACGCGCTGGACCGCACCCGATACATGGAAGTCCCGCGGATGCCCAACGCCTCGGAGTCGCGCCCCGAGGCCCTCGCGCATGGCGTGGCCGTCATCGTCCGCGAGCTGGGCGCACGATGCGTCGTCATGTGGACCCAGACCGGCGGCGGCGTCCGCTACATGAGCCAGGCCCGGCTGCCCGTCCCCGTCGTCGCGCTGTGCCCCGACCCCCAGGTCCTCCGCCGGCTTGCGCTGCTCTTTGGTGTGCACCCCGTCCTCGCGACCCCGCCCCAGGACGCCTACAAGCTCTTCGCCCACGCCGACGAAAAACTGCTTGAGCGGAGGTGGGCCGAGCCCGGCGACCCGATCGTCATGGTCCGCGGCTGGCCCATGGGCGTGCCCGGCACAACCAACACCGTCCAGGTCCACCACGTCGCCGACGTCTGCCGGATCTGAAGGCGGGGAAGTGGTCGAGCGGCCCAGCGTTGTACACCTCACTCGACCACTCGACCACTTGACCACTTCTTAAAAAACCACAGGCCGCCTGGTGGTGGATCGGGCGGCCCGTGGAGGGTGGGGACTCGGGTTGTCGTCACCTCGCGGCCCAAGGCCGGCTGGCCTTAGGCGGGGTGGCTAGCGGGCACTACTCGACACGGCGGACGGCCAGGAGCTGGGCCTTGTCGCCGACCTGGCGGATGTTGGCCCGGCTGAACACCGCGATGACACGGGCCGACTCAACGGGGCCCTGGCCAAAGTTCCCCGACGAGTACCCTTGCACGACGAGGTATACGGCGAAGACATCGCTGCGTGTCCCGCAGACCTCGTGGAGCCACTTGGCCAGCATCAGGTCTTCCTCACGGTCGCCGGTGATGAAGTCGCCGGTGGTGCCGTAGCCCGGCTCGTTGGGGTAAGACCCGTTGGTCGCGGGCCCGGAGACGCCGGTCTGGGTGTTGTTCCAGTCGGCGTTCTGGCCGTCGATATTCGTATCGAGTGTCCAGGTGGTGGAGGCGAGGTAGTCGGCGATGTCGCTTTCAAGCGGCTCGAGCAGTTCGCCGACGTGGGCGATGCCGGGGTTGGTCCGCGAGTCGGTTGCCGGGTCTGATCTCGGCTGCGTCAGCGACTGACCAAAGCTCAGCAATGCGCCCTCGTCCTCGCGGTACGCGATGATGCGGTCGGCCACGAGCCGTCGCATGTCCAGCGTCGGGTAGGGCAGTGCGGCGACCAGCATCTCACGGGTGGTGGTGTTGAGGTTGATCTTGCCGGGGACAAAGACCTCGTCGATGTCGGGCGAGCCGCCGTTCTCGTTGAAGGCGTCGCCGTCCAGGTCGATCCCGTCCACCATCGGGCTGTGCGAGGTGAGCCGCGAGAGCAGGAGGATGCCGATCGGCACGCGGAGCGGGTCGAGCGAGGGGTCGGCCGTCGCGTAGACGGTGTTGGGGTCGGTCCGCTTGTAGGGCAGCATGAGGTCGTCAAGCCGGGCGGGGCTGGGGACCGCGATGACCTGCCCGAGCGAGGTGCCGTTGAGCGAGCCCACCGGGGTGGTGCCGGGGCTGTTGGGGCCGACGACGGGCACGAGCAGCACGTCCGCGACGTGGGGGACGCGCCCGCGGAGGTCGGTCGAGCTCGTCTGTTTGTCGAGGAAGAGCCACTGCTGGTCGCCCGTGTCCCACGAGGTCCCCGCGACCAGGCCGTTGGGCTTGTTCGGGTCGCCCAGCGCGTAGTCGGGTACCGCGGGTGGGGCCATGTTGGGTTCAAGCCGGCTTTGCTGGTAGTCCGCCGGCTGGACACGCAGCATGTCGAGCCCTGTCCCGCCGCCGGCCGTATGGTCTGGCTGGCTGACACCCTGGTAGCTGATCTGCACCTGCGGGCGTGGGACGGTCAGCGGGTCGTGGTCGGCGGTAGCGTCCGAGATGACGATCTGGTCCGGCGCGACCTCCGCCTCCAGGATGCTGTAGCCCCAGTTCAGAGGGATGTTGGGGGCGGCCTGGTCTTCGGCACGCAGCTCGACGTAGACCGCGTTGCCATCGTTGCCCGTCGGCCAGTCGATCGCGCCGGGGGGCAGCTCGATCAGGTAGTCCGCGCCGGTCACATGAGTCGCGAAGTCCGCCTCCGAGAGCGGGTCCTGACGGTAGAGCACCAACGATTCGCCGACGCCAAGCTCGGGCGGTGCGCCCAGGGTCGTCAGGTCGCCGCCCGCGGCACCGTTGCCATCGATGTTCACGCCGTCGATGAACAGGTAGACGTGTTCAAGCACGATCGGACGGTTGAACGGGTTGCGGATCTCGATCGCGTAGTCCGGCAGCGGGTTCGCGGGGGCCGGCGTGTCGTAGTCAAGCGTGTAGAACCCGGTCATCGGGTCGGGCAGCGACGGGGGGGGGACCGTGTATTCACGGTGGATGTAGACCTCGGAGAGGAAGGGCAGCGCCTCCATCCCCCACCAGTCCACACCACTGACCGGGTGGCTGCGCAGCCGGTTGTCCGGGTCACGCATGTCGCTGATATTGAGCGCGAGCTGCGCGGCGTAGGACGCGAAGTCGGGAATGTGCGCCGGTAACGTCCCGTTACCACCAACTTCCAGCGTCTCGCGGATCACTTTCGCCAGTTCGGTGATATTGCTGCCGTTGATGTCGCCCTGCAGCACGCGTTCGGGGACCGAGTCGCCGTCGCTGTCGGGGTCCTGCAGGGTCGTGCCGGCCGTCGCGGCGGAGGGGGCGATCGCCATCGCGCCGCTCGCGGTGGTAATCCACAGGCGGGGGTTGTAACGGAGGTAGTCGTGAGCGCCGAGGGTATTGGAACTGATCAATGTCGAGGAGGTGTTGTCAAAACGGGTCTCGCCGGTATCGTCGCGTCGCAGCAGCAGCGGCATGTCGTCTTCGAGTCGGCTGAAGACGCTGGGGTTGTTGAGCCCGCCGCGGTAGAGCAGTTCGACCAGGCTGTCGGTGCCGTAGGTGTTGGCGGCATCGTAGTGGGGGTGGCTTGCGTCGTAGAGCGGGTCGGAGACGTCGGAGGTGGCGTGGCTACGCATGGCGTTGTCGATCAGCGAGGCGCCGTGGAGCCAGTACCCGCGGCGTTGCCGGTCCGCGTCGCCCCAGCGGACATGGCCGCGGTAGGGCGAGACGACCTGCGCCATGTTGCCCATGCGGAACTCGACGGTCGCGGCGACTTCATCGGCTTCCGCGCTGCCCGTCGAGCCGGAGAACGCGTTGCTGTAGAGCAGCGCCATCGCGCTGGCGTCGAGCTCGGCGGGGGTGTCGCCCTGTGGGTCGCCGGCGCTATACGCTCCGCCGTTGCTGGTCTGTGCCAGCGCGGTGTTGATGTTGAGCCGGGCCGAGAGGTCGACCACGCGGATCGCGTAGATGTAGCGCTTGCCCGCGATCTCCGCCGCCGGGCAGTAGGCCCACAAGCTGTCGCCGATCCCGTCGCCGTCGGCATCCACCAGACGGTCCTGGATGGTCGGGTCGTTGAGGTCCAGGTCCGACACCATCGCGGCGAGCGAGGCGACCTCGCCCGGGTTGGCAGTCCCAAAGCCCGTGAGGTCCTTGTCGATGTAGATCGCGCCGCCGCCGGGGCGAGCGAGGAACCGGCCTGTCAGGTCGCTGAGGTGTGCCCAGCGGTAGGTCGCGCCGTCATCATAGAGCGCGGACGAGGCGAGCCAGACATCGTCGTACCGCCCGCCCTCGGCCGTGCCCGATGTGCCGTCAACAAAGACGATCGGACGACCCATCGGCGCAACCGCAAATGTACTGGTGAACGGGAAGTCGTAGGGCTCGTCACCGCCGCCCTTGAGCAGCAGGGCGGTGTCGCCGTCGCTGCCCTGGGGGTGGAAGAAGTCGCCGTTGTCGTTGTACAGGTCTTGACCCAGCACGATCGCCAGTTCGTTGAGCACGGAGTCGATCGCGATGTCGATGTGCTCGCCCCCGGTCGCGACGCGTTCGAAGCGGGCGACCTGGACAAACGTCGCGCCCAGGATCGCCATCAGCACGATCGAGACGACGAC
>JBITAC010000028.1:0-11116 GCA_044439905.1 Phycisphaerales bacterium JB063
TTCTGCAAGTGGTTGGCTACTGACAGGGGCACCATATGAGGCAATTTCAAACTCAGTGAACTCAAATCGCTCTGGATCATTTCGATGCAACCAATCGACAAAATCGTGGTCGCTACAAATCGCAGTTGCCCGAAAGTTTGGGCGATCCCATGCTCTAGAATGTACTGTGAAAGTTTCTGACGTACCAGGACCCATTTGCTTCCATCCTAGAAATACATCCGATTCATCATGTGGCCCATCTTCATATTTGATGCCGACATCCATGTAAAAAGGAGTGGCATTATAGACAACTGGATGATAAACTTTCAACGAAGCGTGCCAATACCATAACCTAGTTGACATGGCGGTAACTGTGCAGAGAGACCCAATCCAAAGAGTGAATCTTTTACCATGCGTCGGTGCGAAACAGCCCCATATAAAACCGACAGGTAAGATGCCGACCAGCAGTACAAAGAAAAGTGTGATGAGTGCCCAGTGAGAGGTTACATAAGTCCCCAAAAATACGAAAAGCGCATGTAAGAATTCAAGCATTGACGTGTCCCCTTCTTAGTTTGAGTGTCATTTTGTCTAAGTACACCAGTTGTTAGAGCATCAGGTTGCTTTTCTGACTCATGTAATGATACATCATCTTCCTTCTTCAGCTTTGGGATAATTCTCTACTCTATCGTACGGAATGAAAAACAACGCGTGACATGGAGGGTACAAGGTTGACTGGCGGGCGGCGGCGGCAGGGGCAGAGATTCGGGAATCCCCCGCGAAACCATCCATGTGCAAACGCCGGATGCGGTTTCGGTGCGGTTGGTGCCGGTTTTCCTAGCTCAGCGGCGGGTGGCAGGGGCAGAGGTTCTGGGATGCCCCGGGAGAGTCCGGGGGTGTGTCGTTCTCCTTCCGCTGCGGCTGGTGGCCGGGGTCGAGTTCGCGAGCCTCCGGATTAGGAGTCGAAACGGCTGGTGGCCGGGGTGGAGCGTAGCGACCCCCCGGGACCGGGCGGATTCCCCCTTGTCGGGCGCGGATTCGATACGGGGCGTATCGGTCCCCTTCCGCTGTGTAGCGGTTCCGGTACGCGGGGGAGCGGTTTCCTGCCCGGGCGGAGCGGTTTCCTTCCGCTCCGTATCGGATTCCTTCCTCGGCGTATCGGTCTCCATACGCCGAGAAAAGGTTTCCGTCCGCCGGGGAAAGGTTTCCATGCGCCCTGTAGCGGATTCCATACGCGGCGGAAAGGTTTCCATACGCGGCGTATCGGTTTCCATAAAACCCGCCGATCGCGGCTGGTGGCCGGGGTCGAGTCCGCGAGCCCCCGGAACGGGATGGTTGGTTTTATGAATCCGCACCAGGAGTCACGAAGCCCTGGGGGATGTTTCCGGGGGGCGCTCGCAGACTCGCTCCGCCCCGGCCACCAGCCGCGCCCGGGCGGGAGAAGTACGCGGTGCGGAGGGTGGTGGAGGCGACGAAGCCGATCGAGCGCGTGGTGGAGCCGGCGAAGGTGGGCGAGGTGGTTCCGGGGGCCCGGCGGCTGGATGCGGCGTAGGGGGAGGGAGTTTTACCGCAGAGGCGCGGAGGGAGGCGGTTTTTAGCCGCAGATAGACGCGGATCAACGCGGATGTTGATTCACTTAGGCGGATGGCAATCTTTCCGGGGGGTCGCTCGCGGACTCGCTCCACCCCGGCCACCAGCCGGGGCTGCTGCTAGAGAACAATTCCGGGGGCGCGGCGAAGTATGACGTGAGCCGGCTGATCGCGGCCGGCCCCACGCACGCAGAGATCGGCGGGCGCGGTGAGCGGGAGGAGGCGTTGGAGATCGTGTCGGAGGTGGTGAGCGAGGTGCGTCGGTTAGATGCGGCGTAGGGGGCGGGGTTTTACCGCGGAGGTCGCAGAGAGCGCGGAGGGAGGCGGTTTTTAGCCGCAGATGGACGCGGATCGATGTGGATATTGTTTCGTTTGGGTGGATGGTGGCCGACAACATTCCTAACGATGCTACCCCACCTTCGGTTTGTAGGTATCGATATCTAAATCCCCTTTGACTGCCACGAGCTCGGGCCCAAAGTCAAACTGTACCGCCATCGGCGTCTTCTGATTGCCAAAAAGATTTGTGCCTTGCACGAATTCGACGTTCTCAAGTCTCAGCGGGCCGGTAAACCAGCAGTCTTCGAAATCCACAAACGACATGAAGCGTGTGTTTGTGATCGTGATCGGCGTAGATTCATGGTTGTGCCCACCGGATGAAAACGTAAGAGGTTCGGAGACCTCGCATTCTTCGACCGTCAGGCCTTTCAGGAAGTATGCGGCATAGAAGCTAAGCACATCAAAACGACAATCCGTGAAAGTCACCGGCTCATTGAATACAGTGCAATTGGCCTCAAAAGAAGAGAACCGGCACTGGACACACTTGACTTCGCCTCGAAATGGATCCGGGGCAATCGATAGTGAATCCGTCACATGGAGATCATGGAGTGGACGTGAGTCGCGGAATGCCTGAATGATCGTTTTCGCGTCCATCTGCGGCTTCAATTGCTCTGCGCCTTTGCGTCTCTGCGTGAGATTCTTCTTCGGCTTCGCCGAATGACAGGCAGGGATGCCTATCCCACCGGGGGAGTTTACGCCAGTTCTCGGAGTCGGATGTTACGGAACTCGATGGGGGCGCCTTCGGATTCGAGGCAGATGTAGCCGGTGGTGGAGGAGCACTCGTTGCCGCCGGAGACTTCTTTGCCGTTGACCCAGAGGCGGATCTCGCCGTTGATGGCTCGGACGTAGTAGTGGTTCCAGTGGCCGTGGTCACGCACGCGGTCTTCGGAGGGGAAGGAGCGTGGGCCCTGGCCGTTGTTGGAGAGGGGCGGGAAGGGGGTCATGGTTTGGCCGACGGGGAAGACGTCGCCGTGGGAGGTGAACCAGGTGCCTTGTTGGGCGGGGTTGTAGCCGGTGTCGAGGATCTGGACCTCGATGCCGGTGGGGAGGCCGGGCTTGGGGTCGGCGGTCATGCGTTCGATGACGTCTTCGGGGGTCCAGACGAAGAGGCCGGAGTTGCCGCCCTCGCGGCGGTGGTTCCACTCGAGGACGATCTCGAAGTTGGTGTAGGTTTGCGTTGAGCGGAGGACGCCGACGGGGTTGCCGGTGCAGTAGAGGGTGTCGTCGCGCCAGGCCCAGGTGTCTTCGTGGCAGTTGACGTTGGCGAAGTCGTCGGGGCCGAGGGTGCGCCAGCCGTGTCCGGTGCCGTCGATGAAGGCCCCCCGGAAGTGGTCGTCGCCGGGGCCTGGGAGGTCGTTGGGGTTGGTGGCTTCGTGGTCGTCGCCTCGGGCGGGGAGGGCGAGGCCTGTCAGGGCGATGGAGGCGAGGCCCGCGGTGCCGAGGAGGGTGCGGCGGGTGAGGGGGTGGGTGTTGGCGATGGGGTTTTCGTTGGACATGGGGTGGTTCTTTTGTGTTGAGGTTGAGGGGAGACGGCCGCTGAAGCGGCCTCCGCCAGAGTGGGTGGGGGTGTACTGCGCGGGTTAGTTTTGTGCGGCGTCGGTCTGGAGTTCCCAGCCGTCGCGGTAGGTCTTGGTGAGGTAGCGGTCGGCGTCGGGGTTGTTGGTGAAGGTGAATGCTTCGGCGTCCCAGTCGAGTTTGCCGGCGTTGGCTCGGTGGGCAGCGCTGCCGAGGAGGTTGTGCTCGATGAGTTTGCCTGCGTAGTCGAAGTTGCACAGCGCGTTGCCTTGGCCTTTGCAGGCGCGGAGCCACTCGGCGTGGTGGCCGGGCGAATCGGGGAGGGTCTGCTCGGGGATGGCGAAGCCCTGGAACTCGGCCGCGGGGCTGAGGACGTATCGGCCGTAGTCGGCGGTGAGGACTTTGCCGGTGTCGCCGACGAAGGTGACGCCGATGCCCCAGCCGCCGAGGTCGGTGTCTTGGCCGATCATGGGCTGGAGGGTATCGCTTCGTCGCTGCATGCCTTCGGGGCCGTGGTACCAGACGACTTTGCAGGGGCGTTGGTGCGGGCCGTCGCCGCGGGAGGGGTGTTCCCAGGCGACTTGTTGCCAGGGTGGGCAGGCGTGTTCGTGGGGGTCGGGTCCGAGGGAGTGGACGGAGGTCGGCCGGTCGAGTTCGAGGGCCCAGTAGGCGAGGTCGATGAGGTGGCTTCCCATGTCGCCGAGCACGCCGTTGCCGAAGTCCCAGCGCCGGTTCCAGTTGAGGTTGCCGCCCTGCCAGTAGTCGGTGTGGTACGGTCGGTCGGGCGCGGGGCCGAGCCAGGCGTTCCAGTCGAGGCCTTCGGGGATCGGTTGCTGCGGGAGGACGATGGGGTTGACGGGGTTGATGGATCGGCTGCACCAGACGTGGGCCTCGGTGACGTTGCCGATAGCGCCGGCCTGGACGAGTTCGACGACGCGGCGGTAGTTGCCGGTGGCGTGGATCTGCGTGCCCATCTGGGTGGCGATGTTGTCACGGCGGGCGTTGTAGACATCCTGCATCACGCGGGCTTCGTAGGGCGTGTGTCCCAGCGGCTTTTCGCTGTAGACGTGGAGGCCTTTGCGCATCGCGGCGACGGAGCATAGGGCGTGGTGGTGGTCGGCGGTGGAGACGACGACGCCGTCGAGCGCATCGTTTTCGAGCATGTCGCGCCAGTCGGTGTACGCGCGGGCGTCGGGGAAGCGTGAGAGCGCGGCGTTGAGCGGGTCGGGGTGGGTGTCGCACAGCGCGATGATGTTTTCGGAGCGGACGCCGGCCATGTTCGCGCCGCCGCGTCCGCCCACGCCGATGAGGCCGAGGTTGAGTTTGTCTCCGCCGGCCTGGCCCCAGGCGTAGGTGCTCGGTGCGAGCATGGCGAGCGCGGCGAGTGAGCCGGTGGCGAGGGCCGCGCGCCGCGTGAGTCCGGGCGGGGTGGTGGCTGTTTGGCTGGGCGTTGATGACATGCGTCGGCTCCTGGGCGGTGAAACACGGGAAGGGTCTGTGTCGGCTTGGTGATCGCGCACGATCACCAAGCCCCCCACTCTTACTTTCCCGCCCAACTCAGCGTATCCCGCCCCGCAGGAAAAATTCCATCAATTCATGCCCAAACGGGACCTGCAGGTCGGCTTCCAGCGCGGCGGCCTCGGTCATCGGGCGGGGCACGACGTTAGTGATCTTCTCCCCCGCAAGGAGGAACGGCACCGCGTCGTCGCGTTCGCGTTGCGTCTGTGCGAGCGTCGTGTGCAGCGGGGTGACGAGCAGGCGGTAGCGATCGGCGGTTGCCTCAAGCGCCTCGTGCAGCGGTGCGATGAGGTGTGTGTCGGCCCGCTGGATCGCGTCGACCTTTTCGCGGACGCCTTCGCCCATCGCGGCGCGTTGGGGCGCGTCGGTGTGGACGATCACCAGGTCGTGCTCCCGCAGCGCCTCGATCGCCGACGCGCTAAGTCGGTCGAGGGTCTGGGTCGTCCCCTCGCCGGGCTCGGGCAAGACGGCGGTGAGGCCGGCGAGTGTGGCGACGCCGCGCATGGCCGGGTCTTGCGAGACGATGGCGGCGGAGCGTTTGAAGTTGTTGCGCCAGGGTTTGAGCGGGCGTCCGCCGGGCGGGAGTTTGCCCTGGCCCCAGGGCCAGAGGTGTGTGACCGGGGGCTCGCCCATCTCGGCGCGGGCCTGGTTGAGTTCGTGCCCGGCGAGGTAGTCGGCGCCTTGCTCGATGAGTTGCTCAAGCCGATCGCCCGCGGGCCCGCCGACCGGCATGGCCTTGCGCAGCGGATGTCCCGCGATGTCGTCGGGGCGGTGCGTGACGATCTCGGACCAGTCGCGTGGCGAGGCACCGGTGGTCGGCGCGGCCGGGTCGATCAGCAGGTGGACCAGCGCCCGATCGCGGGTCGCGAGGCCGGCGTGGACCTCGGCGCCGGGCAGTTCGAGGTGGTCGACCAGGCCGCGGACCAGAGCCTGCGCTTCGCCTTCGGGGACGGCGATCCCCATGGTGGGCTGCACGATGCCATCAATGACCGAGAGGAGGGTGAGGTTGAAGACCCAGTCGCCCACGGCGGGCGTGAGGCCGTAGCCCAGCGCGTTGAGCGGGGCGTGGCCCGGGTAACGGCGTGCGGGGTTGTACCCCAGCAGGGCAAGCAGCGCGGCGTCGGGCCCGGGCGAGATCAACGGGCTTGAATGGTCGGGGAGGAAGCGCACCTGCCCCAGGCGGGCGGCGGCGGCGAGCTGGTCAAGCGCGGGGGTATGCGCACAGGCGAGCGGGGTCGCGCCGTCGAGCACCGGCTGGGGCTCGTCTGCCGCGCCGCCGAGGATGACAATCGCGTACTTCATGTTCGGCTTCGATCACGCAAACGACGCTGAGACGGCCGGGCTTACAGACGTCGGAACAATCGTGGCCCGGGACCGGCGTCCGCCGGCTGGCCAGACTTCTCGTCACGCCCCTAGTCAAACACATTAAGCGGAAGACCCTCGGCCTTCCACTTCGCGATCAGAAGCCGAGCGTCCTCGATCAGCAACTGCATCCGCTCGGCCGAGTCGTCGAGGTTTTCGTAGAGCGACGGGTCGTTGAGTAGCAGGCCCAGCGTGCTGTCCTCGGCGGTGGCCTGCTCGACCAGCGCGTCAATCGTTGCCATCGTGCCCGAGGCGTCGTCGGCCAGCGCGAGCAGCCGCGCTTCGAGTGTGACGATCGACTCCTGCGCCTGCACGAGTGTCGCGTCGGTCTGTTCCACCACTCCGCCCGCCTGCTCGATCACGGCCGAGACTTCGTCGGCGAGCGCGAGGTATCGCTGTTCCAGCGTTTCGACTCGGCCATCAAGCGTCTCGGAGAGGCCGCGCAGGTTCGAGGCGGCCTCGGCCACGTCCTCAAGCAGCTGCGCGTTGCCGGTCCACTGCTCGGCCCCATCAAGCACCCGCTCGAGCTGACCCAGCCGCTGCTCCAGCGCGAGCATCACGCGCGGCAGGTTGGGCTGGGCCGGGTCGGCCTGGGCGTCTGCGTCGAACATCGCGTTGAGGTGCTCGGCCAGCGGGACGTAGGCATCTCGGAAATCCGTGAGCAGCGGGCTGACGACTTCGACCTTCGCGACAGCGTAGACCACGTCGGCCTGCGCGAGGGTGGCCGAGCCGTCCTTCGCCAGCGTGCCGGTGCTGGGGCCGCGCGGCATCAGCGCGATCACCGGCCCCCCGCCAAACAGCGGCGTCTCGATCCGCACTACCACGTTCTCGGGCACATCAACCTCTTCATGGATACGCAGCCGCACACGCGAACGCGTCGGCTCGCCCACCTCGACGAGCAGCTCCACCTGCTCGACCGTCCCGACGTCAAGCCCCGCGAGGGTTACCCGGCTTGAGTCATGCAGACCCGCGGCGTTATCAACAACCAGCGACACCGTGTAACCCCGCTGCAGGAAGCCCGGCAGGTAGCCGAACGTAAACAGCAGGAACCCGAGCCCCACCAGCGCCAGCAACATCGTCACCCCCACCGCGATGTTGCGGCGGCGTTCCCGGTATAGCTTCCGACGTTCGGTCATTGTGCCGCCCCCCGCTGGTTGAACATCGTCCCGCCACCCGGGCCTGCGTCGGTGCTCTCAAACGCTTGGCGGATCGCGTCGAGGTCGGCCTCGTCCGCTTCGCCATGGATAAACCGCTGGACGATCGCGTTGTCCGACGCGCGGAACTGCTCGGGCCGACCGTCGCAGATCACCTTGCCCTCGTGGAGCAGGATCATGCGATCGGCGATCTTGTTGGCCGAGGCCATGTCGTGCGTCACGACGATGCTGCTGATGCCCATACTCTTCGCCAGCGCCAGGATCAATTCGTTAATCACGTCCGCCCGCACCGGGTCCAGCCCGGTCGTCGGCTCGTCGTACAGTACCAGAGTCGGCTGCAGCACGACCGCCCGGGCGAGCGCGACGCGGCGCTGCTGGCCGCCCGACAGTTCCGTGGGGAGCTTGTCCTGCATCGTGCCCAACCCGACCAGCTCGAGCACACGGCGGACACAAGCGCGGCGCTCTTCCGCGTTGAGCTCGGTGTGTTCGACCAGCGGGAACGCGACGTTATCGCCGACGGTCATCGAGTCGAACAGCGCGCCGAGTTGGAACATGTAGCCGATGCGTTTTCGGATCTTGACCAGGTCGGCCTCCCGGAGGGTGTCGACGCGCCGGTTGTCGAAGTAGACCTCGCCGTGGTCGGGCTTGATGAGTCCGACGATGTGCTTGAGCAGGACGCTCTTGCCGGTGCCTGAGGGGCCAAGGATGACGGTGATCTCGCCGCGTTGGAAGCCGAGGTCGACGCCGGCGAGGACGGGTGTGGGGCCAAACGCCTTGTGGACCGCGTGCAGCCGAACAATGGGCCCGGGCCAGTCGCAGTCCAGCGGCAGCGCCGACATCGTCGGGTCGGGCATCGGCTCGCCGGCCTCAAGCCGGGCGCGGGTCTCGGGCGCAAGCGCGTCGTACAGCGCGTGTACCGGTGCCGGGTCGGCCGGCTTGGGCTTGGGCTTCGCGCTGGGGTTGGGCTCGGTCATGGCAGACCCGGAGGCAGCGGATCACTCCGCACGGAAATAGTCACGGATCGCTTCGACCACCTCGTCCTGCTGGTCGCGGGTCATCTCGGGGTAGATCGGTAAGCTCAGCACCTCACGCGTCGCGAGCTCGGCGACCGGCATCGCGCCCTCCTTGTAGCCCAGCGATTCAAAGCAAGGCAGCAGGTGCAGCGGACGCGGGTAGTACACCCGGTTGCCGATGTCGCACGCGTCCAGGTGCCCGGCCAGGGCGTCGCGCCCGCCGCTCCGCACGCGGATCGTGTAGTGGTTGTAGGTGTGCTCGCGGTCGTCGGCACCGATCGGGGTCGAGACCTGCAGGTCGTCCAGGTGCCGAGCGTAGCGGTCCGCGATCTCCCGCCGGCGTTCGTTCTGTGCATCAAGGTCGGGCAGCTTGAGTGAGAGCACCCGCGCCTGGAACGCGTCGATCCGGAAGTTGCCGCCCAGTGTATGCACGGTGTAGCCCGGCTCGATCCCGTGGACCCGCAGCTTGCGTACCTGCTTGGCCAGCGCATCGTCGTTGGTCACGACCGCGCCGGCGTCGCCCATCGCGGCGAGGTTTTTGGTCGGGAAGAAGCTGAAGATGCCGGCGTCGCCGATGCTGCCCGCCATCTTGCCGTCACACTTCGCCCCGATCGCCTGGTCGCCGTCCTCGAGCACCTTGATGCCGCGGGGTTCGGCGAGTTCCATAATCGCCTTCATCTTGCACATCTGGCCATACAGGTGCACGGGGACAATCGCCTTGGTGCGTTCGGTGATGCAACCCTCGAGCGACTGGATCGCGAGGTTGTAGGTCCGCGGGTTGATGTCGCAGAAGACCGGCGTCGCCCCCAGGCGCATGATGCTCCCAGCGGTGTGGACGTAGGACAGCGGCGAGGTGATGACCTCATCGCCGGGCCCGACGCCCAGCGCCATGAGGGAGACGATGAGCGCGTCGGTGCCCGAGCCAACGCCGATGCAGTGCTTAACCCCGACGTAGTCGGCGAGCTGGCGTTCAAAGTCGGCGACGGCGGGGCCCAAGATGAACTGGCCCGAGCCGGCAACTTCGGCGAAGGCGGCCTGGAACTCGGCCATGCGGGGGAGGTTGTTTTCGATGAGTCCGTAGAGTGGGACGGCCATGTCACGCTTGCTCTTATGGTGTGGAACAGAGCAAGATAGCCGGGCTTGCGACGTTCGGCCACCTGCGCCGCACAACCGGGTTGACAGAAACGCTAACTTGGCCGAGTCTGCCCTACCCCGAGGGAGACCCCATGAGCGATTCGGCATCACAACGCGTCAGCTGCCCGGGCTGCGGCAAGGGCTACCGCTGGGACCTGGGCCTCGTGGGCCAGGCGGTCAACTGCCGCCAGTGCGGCGCGGACTTTGCCGTGCCCGCAGAGCCCGGCGGGGTGGGCGACCTGCTGGATGCCCCGCCCGCCGCCGACGGGACGTACGAGCTCGACCTCGAATCCACCGTCGAGCCAAGCCCGCCCCCCCCACCGCTCGCGACACCCGCCAACGACGGCAAGTGCCCCAAGTGCAACAGTAAGATCGCCGACACCGCCGTGATCTGCCTCAACTGCGGGCTGAACCTGCGCGAAGGCACGGTCATGAAGCCCACAGTCAGCGAGCTGTCGGCCAAAGAACGCAAGGAAAGCCAACCCGGCGCCATCGCGGTCGGCAGCATGAAGCTCGTGCGGGTTGGGATGTGGCTGCACCTGCTCTCCGCGCTCATGGTCGCGGGCACGATCCTGGCCGCGATCTTCGCCTTCTTCGGCGGCGGGTGGACGCTGGTCCTCTTAGACATCATCTCCGTCCTGGGTGTGGCCGCGTCGCTGGTCGGCTCGCTGCTCTGCCTCGCGGCACCCAAAGACAGCGGTGGACGGCCGGTCCTCTTCGTCTCGATCGTCCTCAGCGTGACCTCGCTCGTCTTCGACCTGCTCATTGCCTTCAACATCTTCCCCGACACCCTCAACCTGCTCAGCGGGCTGATGAGCATCGGCGGCACGATCAGCTTCCTCGCCTTCTTCGTCCTCCTCGCAAAGCACCTCGACTTCCCCGAGATCACCGAGCGGGCCGAGAAGGTTTTTGGCCTCTACATCCTGCTGCTGATCGCCTCGCTGCTGGCCACCCTCCCGTTCATCGGCTGCATCGCGGGCGCGATCATGCTCGGGACCCTGGTCTACTCGGCGGTGCTGTACGTGCTCCTGCTGATCGACCTCAACAACGCCCTGTCCTACCGCATCGCCGAAGAACACGACGACGAGTAGACAGTCATAACAAAACACCAAGACGCAAACGCCCACGCCGACGACCACGCCGACGCTGAGTCCGCGAAGCGTCTGGCCCGATCCCACCAAACATCCTGCGTCTCGCCTACCCCTCGCTCAACCGCTTCACCGGCTCGCCCGCGAGCAGATCGACCGCCTCGCGCACCAGCCCGGGGATCGCCTCCGCGTGGGGGTGCCCCGACACCGCCGCGCGGAGCTGCGCATCGCTCACCGCCGACAACGCCTCGACCGGCGGCTCACCGGGGAACCAGTGCCCGCCGCTGCCGAACAGGTTGAACCGCATCCGGGCGTAGTCCGTCATCCCCCAGCCCACCGCGAGGTGGCGCAGCCAGAGCATCACCTCCAGGTTCACCCCGCCCGGCGTGTCCTCGGGCTCGGGCAGGCCCGGCGACATCGCCTCGGGGTGC
>JBITAC010000029.1:0-12454 GCA_044439905.1 Phycisphaerales bacterium JB063
GCGGTGTACTGCATGAGCGCCGCCATCTTGCGGGCGTGCAGCGGGTGGACGCGGGTGTCGTTCTCGCCGGCGGTGAAGAACAGCGCAGGGTAGTCGGCGTCGGGGGCGACGTTGTGGTAAGGCGAGTAGGCGTGGAGCCACTCAAAGTGCTCGGCGTTCTCCGGGTCGCCATACTCCGGGACCCAGTAACGCGCCATCAAAAAGTCCTGGTACCGCAGCATGTCCAGAAGCGGCACGGCACAGATGACCGCCTCGAACAGGTCGGGCCGCTGGGTCATCATCGCGCCCATGAGCAGCCCACCGTTGCTGCCGCCGGAGATCGCGAGCTTATCGCTGTGGGTGTAGCCCTCGTCGATCAGGTACTGGGCGGCGGCGATGAAGTCGTCATAGACGTTCTGCTTCTCGCCGAGCATGCCCGCCTTGTGCCAGGCGTCGCCGTACTCCCCCCCGCCTCGGAGGTTGGGGATGGCGTAGACACCGCCGGCCTCGAACCAGGGGAAGAGGGTCGCGCTGAAGTAGGGATTCATGCTGATGCCGAACCCGCCGTAGCCGCTGAGCAGGGTGGGGTTGGTCCCGTCGAGTTCGAGCCCCTTCTTGTGGACAATGAACATGGACACGTCCGTGCCGTCGGCGGACTGGTACGTGACCTGCTTGACCTCGACGAGTTCGGGGTCGACGGGCACCTCGACCCGGTGCCAGAGCTCGTACTCGCCGAGGCGTGGCCGGGCGCTGATGTCGAGCCGGTAGATGCTGGAGGGCGTGTTGAAAGACGTGAAGCCGAGGTAGGCCTCGGACCGGTCGTAGCGGGTCGAGAGCGAGGCGCTGCCGATGCCGGGCAACTCGAGCACGTCGAGGGGTCGCCCGCCGAAGCTGAAGCGTTCAATGCGGGAGCAGGCGCGGTAGCTGTACTCGGCGTAGAGGTCGTCGGCGGATTCCTGCAGGCCTTCGAGGACCATGTCGTCGCGGTGCGGGATCAGCGGCTTCCAATTCTCGCGGGCGGGGTTGTCGAGGTCGACACGGAAGACGGCGCCGTTGGGGGCGTCGACCTGCGTCTGCACGACCAGGCCGATGCTCTGCAGGAAATCGGGGTAGGAGTTGGCGTCTGCGCCCTCGATCATGGTGACCATTTCAAGCTCCCCGCCGCGGAGCCAGTCGTCGACATTAATCAGCCAGAGGTCATTGCTGGACGTGGAAGTGAAGTAGCCGATGACGCCCCACATGCCGTCTCGGTCCAGGGTGAAGAACGGCCCCCAGGTCGTGGCGAGCGGCCCCTCTTTGTACTGTTCAAAGAGCAGTCGGTCCTGCGAATAGTGCTGGCCGATGACGTGGTACTTGATCTGCGAGGAGTAGGGGTTGTTGACGTCGGCGAGGCAGGCGTAGAAGAAGCTCTTGCCGTCGGGCAGCCACTGGACCGAGCCGACCTTGCCGGGGATTTCGTCGGCGAGCCAGGTGCCGGTCTCGACGTCCATGAGGTTGAGCGTGCTGTTTTCATCGCCGGACTGGTAGGTGCCAAAGGCGAGGAGTTTGCCGTCCTGGCTGGGGACCCACCACGAGAGCGCGGTGAGGCCCTGATCGTCCAGCGTGTTGACATCGAGCAGGACGCGGGGCTCGCCGTCGTGCCCCTTGCGGACGTAGAGGACGGGCTGGTTCTGGTCGCCCTCGCGCTGGGTGTTGAAGTAGAGGTCCTCGCGCATCGCGGGTCGGCCGACGTACCCGACCGACATCAGCTCGCGGAGGCGTGCCTCGACGGCGTCGCGGCCGGGCAGGTTGTCGAGCACCGCGCGGGTGTGCGCGTTCTGTGCCGCGGTCCAGGCGGAGACCTCGTCGGTCGTGTTGCCCTGGTCGTCGCCCTCGAGCCAGCGGTAGGGGTCGGTGATGTCCCGGCCGTGGAGCGTGTCAGTGACGGGGCGTTGCTCGGTCGCGGGCGGTGCGGGGACGGCTTGGGCGTTGGCGTTGGGTGTCATCGTGAGGGCGGGCGCGAGCCCGAGGGTAAGGAAGGCGACAAGGGGAAAAGTGCGTTTCATAGTGGATATGGTACGCAACGGCGGACCGACGCGTTCGGCCTCAGGCCCTCATCCCCGCAGGCGCAGCAAACAGGCCGCCCTCGCGGACGGCCTGTTCAAGATCAAGTCAGTTGGAGCCGGCGTGTGTCTACTCCATCTCCATATCCATCTCTTCCTTGAGCGCTTCCCATTCGACGATCGCCTGGGCCAGCTCGGCGGCGAAGGCCTCTACCGTCGCGTCGTCGATGGTGTTCTCACCGACAGTCAGGACCATGCTGTCCTTGCCCTGCAACGCAGCGATCGGGCCGTCGCCCTCGACCAGCGTATCCAGGTCGATGGTGATGTCGGCGGTGTTGTCGATCATCTCCACGCCCTCGATGTCCTCGGCCTCGCCGGGCAGGACATAGCGTTCGACGATCTCAAACCCGTTCATCATCTGCTGCATCATCTGCAACTCATCGGCACCGGGCTTTTCATAGTTCGCAGAGAGCTCCAGCGCCATCCCGCCGTTGACGGTCAGTGTGCAGCCGTCACCGTCATTGGTGAACGTGTAGTTTGCGAACATCTCCTCGGTCTCGCCCTCGGGGCCGGCGACCTCGTTGATGTCATCGAAATACATCGTGAAGGTCACGTACTCGAATCCGCCTTCTTCCCACTTCTGCGGGGCGGTCATCGCGACGATGCCCTGGGGCATCTCATCGCCCGCCATCTCCTCGAGCGTGAACTGGTCGAGCGGGTTCTCCCCCGCCTGGGCGACGAGCATCTGGCTGACGCCCATCGTAAACTCGAGCTTGCCCGAGCCGTCCGGCATCACGGTCACGATCTGCTTCATCTTCACGCAGCCGCCCGCCAGCAGCACGCCCAGCGCCAGCAGCACGGTGGTCAGGGTTCGCATCAACATCAAAGGCCTCCAAAGAACAGGGGTGGGGTTTCGATTCCGTATCACAATGACGCCGGGAACACACCCGCGCGTTACGCTTATCCTACTTGACTCAAGGCGGGTGGTTGCAAAATGAAGCGGATTTCATCACGCACTCACACCCCGAGCGACCCCAACGCCCCCCCAAGACGTAGAAAAACCATGACGCACACGCCCCGCCGACGGTTGACCGCCCTCGCCTGGCTCCTGGTGCTGTGCCCCGCCTGCCTGGCCGACGCCCAGGACGCCCCGCCGCCCAGGACCGGCACGTTCAATACCACCTTCGACCAGCGCAGCCCGCTCTCCCGCACCGACGCCATGGCCGAGGTCGGCCGATGGGACCCCCGACAACTCACCGACTGGGACCTCGCCGACGTCGAGTTCCAGATGATCGTCCCCGACGGCTACACCGGCGAAGAAGCCTACGGCTTGCTGGTCTTTATCCACCCGTACGACGACGTCGATGCCACCAGCCCCCGCGTCTTCTTCTTCGGACGCGTGATCGCAGACGTCCTGGCCGAGCACCAGATCATCTGGGTTTCGTTCGACGCCGGGGGGAACGGTGTGCTGCCCAACAAGCGTCTGGGCCTGGCGCTTGACGCCGTACACAACGTGACGCAGCGGTACAACATCGACGACCAGCGCGTCTATGTCTCGGGGATGTCCGGCGGCGGGCGCATGACCTGCATGGCCGGCATCTACTACCCGCAGGTGTTCACCGGCTGCGTCCCGATCGTCGGCTCGATGTACTTCCGGCAGGTGCCTGTGCCCGAAGACCCCGAGCTGCGTGCCCTCATCCGACCCGAGCCGGGCGAACACGCGGTCTGGCCCCGCACGCTTTGGGCGCCCCGGCGTGACGTGCTCCGAGAGATGAAGGCCACCCAGCGATGGGTCCTGCTCACCGGGGACGCCGACTTCAACATGCCCGAGATGCGCAGCCACTTTGAGCACGGCTTCCAGCGCGACGGCTTCGAGCACGCCCACTACCTCGAAATCCCGGGCATGGACCACGCCTTCCCCGACGCCCAGGCATTCGAGCAGGCCATCGAACACCTCGACGCCCCACTCCGCGACGGACCCAACGAAGCAGACGGCCCAGCCGGCGATACCCCACAACAACGCCACGACGAGCAGCAGGCGCAGCGACGGCTCCAGGCCGCCGAGCGCATGCTCGGGCCCGACCCCGCGCGGGCGCTGACCATGCTCCAACGCCTGGTCGAACGCTACCCCGAAACAAACACCGCCGAGCGCGCACGCGAACTGATCGCCGAGCTCGAAAATGCCCCGCCCGATGCCGAGGAAGACCCGTGAGATAAAAAAGCAGGGCGGCGCCCGGAAACGCCGCCCCACCCCGAAACATCCGCAATGATTGTCCCCCAACGGGCCTCCCAGCGGTGAGAAACCGAGGCCACACTTTCCGCGGCGCGGGGGCCGACCGACGATACGATTGTCCATAAATTGAGCCGGTGTCCGTTGTGCCCGGCCGCCGATCCCCAGACGCCTGGCCGGAGACTCATCCATGCTCGCCAAGACCCTGCAACGCATCATCGACAGCAAGTTCACCACCGCCAAGGAAATCAGCGAGCTCGCCGGCGTCAGCCAGTCCACCGTCTACCGCTGGATCGCAGGCCAGTCCCAACCCGACTTCGACTCCATCCGCCTGCTCGTCCGGCTGCTGCCCGACATGCGGGCGCAGAAGGCGCTGCTCACCGCCTTCACCGCCGGGACCGACTGGCACGCGACCCACATGAACCTCGAGCTGGACGTGAACGACGACGGCAAAGTCGATGCCGAGGACGCACTCGACGCGAGCTGCGAAGCGCTCAAGACCGCGAGCCACACCCTCCTCGCCATCCGGCAAGCGAGCAAGGGCAAGATCCTCAGCAGCGACGAAACCATCGAGCTCATCACACACCTCAACCACACCGTCCGCCACTGCACCATCACCCAGCGCATCCTTGTCGACATGGCCGAACAGCGCAAGAAACGCAAGCTGAAACTGAAGCTCGCGGATTGATACGAGTCATCCACCGCCTTCGCGTCGTAAGATGCAGCGTGAAAGCGAGGCAGATGATGGCCAGTCGAACGATTTGGATGTGCGGTGTCGTTGCCCTGCTGTGGCTTTCACTCACCAGCCAAGCCACCGCCCAGGACGACGCCCCGCCGCAAACCGGCCAGCTCGAACTCACCTTTCGCGAACGCCACCCCGACAGCGCCGTCGATCGGCTGCTCGTGCGGTTCCAGTTCCGTGGCGACCCCAACCGATCACCCGACCCACGCGTCCACGCCACCGAGTACACACTCGAAGACCAGACCTTCCAGGCCTACATCCCCAGCGACTACGACGGCACCGAGCCCTTCGGCCTGCTCGTCTGGGTCGCGGCAGATGACCGTGGGCAGACCCCCTGGCCCGACGTCTTCGACCGGCGTCGGCTCATCGTCATCAGCGCGGACAACGTCGGCGATCGACAAAACATCTGGAAACGCATGGGCCTCCAGCTCGACGCCGTGCACAACATGATGTCGCTGTACAACATCGACCCGCAGCGCGTCTACATCTCCGGCTGCTCAAAGGGTGGACGCATCGCAAGCCAGCTCGGGCTCGTCTTCGCCGACGTCTTCGACGGCGCGATGCCCATGGACGGCTGCGACTGGTACCAGCAGATCGAAGTGCCCGGCGAAGACAACGTCTACTACCGATCACGCTTCCGCCGACCCGCGCACCGACTGCTCCGCATCGCCAAACGCACCAACCGCTACGTCCTCATGACCGGCGAACGCGACGAAAACCGTGACCAGACCCGCGCCTTCTTCGAGCTCGGCTACGAACGCGCCGGCTTCGAACACGTCTGGTACCTCGAAGAAGAGGGCGCAACCCACTGCCAACACAGCGAGGACTTCATCGAACGCGGGCTGGCACTGCTCGACCTCCCCCTCGAAGACGGCACCATCGAACGTGAAAATGCCAACGAAGATCGCGACGAGAACGCCCAACCCAACCGCCCCGCCCGCGAACCGCGCGAGCCACGGGTAGAGACCGCCGCCCAACTGCTCAACCTCGCCCGCAACTACCTCGACGCCGGTCTCAACGAACGCGCCAAAGAAAAGCTCGAAACGCTCCTGGAGCGGTACCCGGATTCACAGGAAGCCCCCGCCGCGCGAGCGTTACTGTCCGAGCTGTGACATGCATTGCTTCACGACAAGGCCTGGCGACCTGAGCCACCGGGCCCAGCCCCCGACTACTCGCCTTCCGCATCGCCCGCGTCCACGCCAAACGACTGCCGCATCATCGCACGCACCGGGTCGAGTGCCGAGTCCATCGCCGCACGCTGGTCCGCGCCGATCGCGTCCGCAGGGAACACCCGGTCATACAGCACCGCGGTCGCGAAGAGGTCGGCCAGCGACTCGTTGGGGTGGTAGACATTCCCGCTCGTGCCGTAGTGGGCCATGTAGCCCGCCTCACTGCGCAGCGGCGTGACGCTCGGCCGACCATCCGCCCCCACCACCGGACGCCAGACGCCATCACCGCCCTGCTCCAACTCGACCGCGACCATCACGAAGTCCTGCGGCATCCGTGACGGCCGATCGTCGAACCGCTCGATGATGATGTTGGGCTGGAGGTAGCGCGGCTCGGCCTCGGTCCCCACGTTCTGCACCCATCGCACATCGACACCATCAGGATTGATGAGTTGACGCTGCGTGAGCCACTCGCCGTACGCGATCGTGTCGACCTGGACCAGGCCCCACTGCTCGGTATAGAACGGCGCAAACGTCTCGGGCTCGAGCCGCTGCACGACGTGCATCTGCTCATGGATCATCAGGTTGACGAGCATCGGCAGCACGCGTTCCGCATGATCGCGGTACATCGGCACCATCTGCCGTAAGAACCCCTCGGGCAGGACGATCGAATGTCCCCGCGTATGGGGCAGGCCCTGCTCGACGGCGTTGGTCACCTTGATGAACGACCAGGGCACCGCCGCGAGCCGGGGGTAGTCCGCCGCCAGCGCCGCGTGCACCACCGACAACACCTCGGCGATGACGGCCTGCTCGTCCTCCGAAAAGTCGCGTGTGTTCTCCGCATAGTGCGCCGCAAAGAATGCCCGCTGCGCCTCGGGGGTGTCGCCCTCGACCGCGACCCCCGACTTCACCTCCATCTCATGCAGGCACAGCAGCGAGAAGTACGGCTCAACCGACTCGTCCACGATCGCCGCCCGCGCCGCGTCGCCCGCGAGGAACGTGATCGCCGGGCCTTCCTGCGCATACGCCTGCGCCGACGTGATCCATGCAAGAATCATCAGCAGGGTAAAGCGAATCCGTATCATCCATTCCTCACTTCCAAAACAAAAGTTTGTCGCCATAGACGCACCGCACACAGCCCGCAGGTTGGTACGTCGATGCACACCGTATCCAGTACATCTCAATCATTGCGCGCCTTCTCGCCTGCGGTGATCGTCAGCTCTATGGCCCCGGCCTCGCCGCCGCCGCCGCAGGACCCGGCCTCGCTTTCGACGTGCAGCTTCTGGGCACGCTGGGTCGACCAGTCGGTGACCGCAAGGTCGGGCGCGGTCTCGGGCGTGTCGCCGTGGACTTTGAGCAGGTTGTAGCCGTTGTCGCGCTGCGCCGGGGTAAAGCCCGCGTCTCGGATCAGCCGGCAGAGTACCTGCTCGTTGAGGCAGTAGGTCGTGCCCGCAGCGCTGACCACGTTTTCCTCCATCATGACCGAGCCCATGTCGTTCGCGCCGAAGAACAGCGCGACCTCGCCGATGTGCGGGCCCATCGTGACCCAGCTCGAACCGATCGAGTGGAAGTTATCCAGGAACAGCCGGCTGACCGCCTGGGTCCGCAGGTAGTCGGTCGCCCCGGCCATGCGGACGATCTTGCCCGCGCGGGGGACCGCTTCACCGCACGCCTTTTTGTCGTGGCCGTCGACCTCACCGGCAAACACCTTGTCCGCGAGCACGTCGCCGGGGAAAGGCGTGTCGTCGGCGAAGTCGTAGACCGGCAGATTACCCAGCGGCGTGTTCTCGCGCTGGAAGGGCCAGCTGATAAACGACACGTATCGGCCTGGCCAGTCGTTGGCGATCGCCTCGTCCTGCCGGTCCCGCAGACGGCGCATGTGGTCGATGCGGTCCGCCGCGCCCTCGATGTGGCCAAACATCATCGTGCCCGACGTCTTCATGCCCAGCCGATGCGCCGTCGACATCACATCAAGCCACTGCTCGGCCGTCGCCTTGCCCAGCCCGATGCGTCGGCGGACGTGTGGCGCGAACACCTCGCCCCCGCCGCCGGGCAGCGAGTCGAGCCCGGCCTCCATCAGCAATCGCATGATCGCCTCGAGCTTCGCCAGCCAGACCTCACGCCCCATCCCCTCGCTCTGCCGCGGGTCCGTCGTCGGGAAGCCCGACATCTCATACACCGCTACAAACTCGACAAACTCCGGCGGACTAAACCCGTGGATGTGCACACCCGGGAACTCGGCCTTCAACCCGCGTAGCAGGTCGACATAAAAGTCCACGCCCAGGTGCGGGTGCATCCCCCCCTGCAGCAGCACCTGCGTCCCGCCGATGGCGACGAGTTCGCGCACCTTGTCGTGCAGCTGCTGTTGGGTCAGCACATACGCATCGTCATCCCCCTCCTTGCGGAAGAACGCGCAGAACGTGCAAGACGCCGAGCAGACGTTGGTGTAGTTGATGTTGCGGTCGATGACGTACGTCCGCTTGCCCCCCTGCTCCGCGCTGCCGTGGATCCGGTCCGCGACCGCGCTGGACCATCGACCCAGCGCGTGCAGCGACGCCTCCCGGTACAGCCGAAGCGCATCCGCGGGCGACAGGCGGTGCTCCCCCGCGATCACGGCGTCGAGTTTCAGTTCACGGGCGAGGTCGGCGTCTTGGGTATGCATAGCACGAGAATCATACCCCTCGCCACAACCCCGGGGCAAAACCCGCCGAACCCTAAAGAAAAACCCACGGATTTCGGCCGTGGGTACCAGGTGCCGGCATGAATTCCGCGCCCGCGGGGCGCGGCGATAGCGATTCGCTTTAGACCTCTTCGATCTGCTTGCTCTTCTCGGCCACCAGCTCGTCGATCTGGGACTCGTACTTCTTGAGCAGGTCCTGGACCTCGTCCTTCGCGCCCTTGACATCGTCCTCACTCAGGCCGGCGTCCTTGTCCTTGCCTAGCTGGTCGATGTGCTTGTTCGCGTCGCGACGCGCGTTGCGGACGGCGATCTTCGCCTGCTCGCCCATCTGCTTGACCGACCCGATGAGCTGCTTACGCCGATCACCCGACAGCGCGGGGATGCTAACGCGCACCGTCTTGCCGTCGGCCTGCGGGTTGAGACCGAGCCCGGCCTTCTCGATGCCCTTGATGATGTCCTGCACCGTCCCGGGGTCGAACGGCTTGACCAAGAGCTGCGTCGGCTCGGGGGCCTGCACCATCGCCAACGACCGCAGCTCGCTCTCGCTGCCGTACGCCTCGACCTTCACAAACTCGATCAGCGACGGCGTCGCCCGCCCGGTGCGCACGCCCTTGAGCTCGCTCTTGAGGTAGTCCACACTCTTGGCCATCGTCGCGGCCGCGTCTTTCTGGATGCTGTTCAGGTCCATCATTACTCTCGCTTTCGGTCGGGGGAAGGCGTATGATAGAGTGGGTTCTCAGTTGTTGCGAGCGGGGAAGCAACGCCAAGGCGCGGAGACGCCAAGAAAAACAGCAGCCCCCCATGCGGAGGTGCCCCGTCAGTAAACGCATTAGACAGATCAATCGTCGCAATGCCGTACTGCTGGGTGTACCAACCATTCTCATAGGGCTGCTTGTCTTGTCAGTAGTCGGATACGCCGGCTATGAGATGTGGCGACAAACCCATCTGAGCCCGTCGATCGAAAACCGCTACGGCGGGAAGGTCATCGGCGACGTTGTCGTCGCCGGTTCAGACTGGACCGAACACACCACACTTGTCGATGTTCGCCCGGGAAGCGTTTTCGATCAAGCGGGACTGAGCGACGGCGATCTCGTCTTCGGTTTCCATCAGATAGGCGAGTTCTACCAGGCCCTCGATCAGCCACAAGGCACCGCCATCACATTCGAGGTCGCCCCCGGCGGCAATGGCCCGCCGCTGAATCAACGCCCACGCCGAACTGTGACGATCGTCGCCCCGTAATGCGGGGCGTAGAAGCTGCGAAAGCACAACGAAAAACGCAAAGCAACTCAGCAGGTGCCACATAGCGCAGTGATGTGGTTGTCACGACGCAGAAAAGACTCAGAACACATAGCTACGCTAGGTGACACCCGGGCTAAAAATCAAATGCCAACGCTGCGAGATAGCCCAGAACACCGTGAAGTGCGGCACACACCAACACAACCGCGACATGCCAGCCGCTTCGCACGCCCTTCTTATAAAGAAAACAATGGCCAAAAAACTGTGTTGCCGCCAAGGGTACGGTGATAACGCATAGGTACTGAAACACATAGAAACAATAATGCAGATACAACAAGGACCTTGAGTTCATCATAGCCAGCATCCCGATGATCCCGGCGGTAAACGCGAGAGCGCATCAGCCCAAAGACTTCGATCTTTTTCCGGCCTTCATCGACGGCTCCGTTGCCTTGGCTCTGCGCCTTTGCACCTCTGCGTGAAAATCTATTCGGCTACGCAGAACGACAGGCAGGAATGCCTGTCCTACCTTTCGACCTTTGGCCTCAATGGGGTGAATCCGTGTGCATCAGTGGTTTCACCCACCTTCCTTGGCGTCTCTGCGTCTTGGCGTTAGAAACGAGCGCCAACTACCAACATCACCCCGCCGACACCCGCGTCCCGTGCGGGGTCCCCGCGACCACCTCCGCAATGTTGCCCGGCTGCTTCATGTCGAACACCACGATCGGGATATTGCGCTCCTGGCACATCGCAAAGGCCGTGAGGTCCATCACGCCCAGCTGCTTGTCCAGCGCCTCCTTGAACGTCAGCGTGTCGTACCGGACCGCGTCCGCAAACTTGTTGGGGTCTTTGTCGTAGATGCCGTCGACCTTTGTCGCCTTGAGTACCGCGTCCGCGCCGATCTCCGCCGCCCGCAGCGCCGCGGCGCTGTCCGTCGTAAAGAACGGGTTGCCCGTCCCCCCCACGAAGATCACGACCCGCCCCTTCTCCAGGTGCCGAAGCGCCCGGCCACGGATGTACCGCTCGGCCACGCTTGTCACCGACAACGCACTCATCACCCGCGCCGGCTGGCCCATCCGCTCCAGCGCCTCCTTCAGCGCAAGCCCGTTAATCACCGTCCCCAGCATCCCCATGTAGTCCGCAGACGCCTGGTCAAACTTCCCCGTCTGCGCCAGCGTCCCGCCGCGGATGATGTTCCCCCCGCCTACGACCACCGCCAGCTGCGTCCCCTGCTGCGCCCCGGCATACACCTCCCGCGCAATCAGTTCGAGCTCGGCCGGGTCGATCCCCGAGCCCCCCGCCGCGCAGAGCGACTCGCCGGAGATCTTGAGCAGGGCACGTTGGTAGACAGGCGTTTGGGGCATGTGATCCGTGTTTCAGTTGGCAGGTGTGGGGTTTGTCCGAGGTTGGTGACGGGATTTTACTTCAAGTCCGCCCCCGAAGCCCACGCATACCCCGACCCCGCCCGACACCGTCAGCGCCGCGTGTATACTCCCTTCGGAACTCGGGTGGAATCAAAACAGGAGTATGACATTGTCCCAAGATCCTTCGTCGTCCAGCATCGAATCCGTCCTCCACGAAGACCGCCACTTCCCCCCGCCCGCGGACTTCGCCAAGCAGGCACACATCGGATCGATGGAGCAATACGAGACGCTCCTCCAGCGCTCGCTCGACGACCCCGAAGGGTTCTGGGCCGAGGAAGCCGACCGGCACCACTGGTTCAAGCCCTGGGACAAGGTCCTCGAGTGGTCCCCCGAAAACGCACCCGACGCGAAGTGGTTCGTCGGCGGCAAAACCAACCTCTGCTACAACGCCGTCGATAAACAAGTCGTCGACGGCTACGGTTCGCAGACCGCCATCATCTGGGAAGCCGAGGCCATCGACCCCGACGGCACGCCCCAAGTCATCCACCTCACCTACAGCGACCTCCAGCGCGAAACCGCCAAGTTCGCCAACGTCCTCAAAGCCCAGGGCGTCAAGAAGGGCGACGTCGTCACCATCTACATGGGCATGGTCCCCGAGCTCGCCGTCGCCGTCCTCGCCTGCGCCCGCATCGGCGCGGTCCACTCCGTGATCTTCGGCGGCTTTAGCGCCCAAGCCATCACCGACCGCGTCGAAGACGGCAAGTCCAACATCATCGTCACCTGCGACGGCTCCTGGCGACGCGGCAGCGTTGTCCCCCTCAAGCAAAACGTCGACGACGCCTGCCAAAACACCGACCTTGTCGACACCGTCATCGTCGTCAACCGATGCAACAACGACATCGACTGGACCGAAGGCCGAGACAAGTGGTACGACACCCTCATGGAAAACTCGCCGGCCGACTGCGCCTGCGAAGAGCTCGACGCCGAGGACCTCGCCTTCATCCTCTACACCTCCGGC
>JBITAC010000030.1:0-60173 GCA_044439905.1 Phycisphaerales bacterium JB063
CATTTCGCAAGGCCGTCAAGGCACCGGTCGCGCGTCGGGCGTTCGCGTTTCTTGAGTCGGAGCGGTCGCCCTTGCTCACGAAGCTGACGCGGGAACGTGGCGGGAAAGCCGAACGGTTGTTCTGGCAGCCCGGCGGCGGGTACGACCGGAACGTGGACGACCCGGGATTTCTTCCCGTGATGCTGGACTACATCCATCAGAACCCGGTGCGTCGCGGGCTGGTGGAGCGCGCGGACGATTGGGTGTGGTCGAGTGCGCGGTGGTATCGGGATGGGACGGCGGGGCCTTGCGTGGTGCATCCGCTGACGGACGGGATGCGATAAACGGCCGACGTGTCCCAAGGCGTTGGTGGCCGGGGTGGAGCGAGTCCGCGAGCGAACCCCCCGGAAGGGACCATCAAGGTCGTAGCGCAGCGTGGGAGGTTGGGCCGGCGGCGCTCCGTTCCGGGGGCTCGCGGACTCGACCCCGGCCACCAAGGCGCTTCATTCTTTTCTTGCCGTGAGGGTGAACTCGACGGGGAGTTTGCCGCGCCACTTGCCGGGGAAGGCCCAGCGGTCGGGGGCGGTCTGCTCCATGACCTTGAACGCGGGCCAGACGCAGCGGGACGATTCTTCCATCGACTCGATGCGCAGGCCGGCGTTGACGAGTTGGGTGATGATCGTGCCAAACGTGTGGGGCCACTCGGCCATCTTGTTGTTGCTGAACACGGCGTCCTGGGCGGCGTAGCTGTTGTCGGTGTCGTCGAGGACGAGGCGTTCGTCGCCGAGGTAGGGGTAGGTGACGGCGAAGCCGGGCGGGTGTTCGCTGTCGCCGAGCATGTTGAGGACAGGGTGGACGTCGTTGAGCAGGAGGAGCCCGCCGGGCTTGAGGAGGGACGCGACGAGGCGGGCCCAGCGTGCGATATCGGGCAGCCAGCAGAGCGAGCCGATGGAGACGAAGACGGTATCGAAGGACTGTTCGGCGTCGAGGTGTTGGCGTGTGTCGTAGACGTTGGTGCAGATAAAGCGTGCGTCGAGGCCGAGCTCGTCGCGGAGGTTGTTGGCTTTGTCGATGGCGTTTGGTGAGAAGTCGACGCCGACGGCCGACGCGCCGCGCTGGGCCCACGCGAGGGTCTCCATGCCCATGTGGCACTGGAGGTGGATGAGTGATTTGCCGTGCATCTCGCCGGCGAGTTGGGTGAGGTCGTCGGCGAGGAGCGGCTCGCCTTTACGAAGGGCGTCGGCGTGGGCGCGGTACATGGCCGAGTCCCAGTGGGCGGGGACGCGTTCGTCCCAGGCGGCGAGGTTCCAGGCGAAGGCCTCGGCGTGTTGTGCGGCGGTGTCGTTGCTCATGGCGGGTCCGTGTGTCGGGTGTCGGCCTCGCCGGGCGGCGCATGGGCCGGGGCGTCGGGTCGGACGCGTCGCCATGGTACGGCCGGCCGATTACTTGGGCTTGAAGCGGTCGGAGGTTTTGATGGGTTTTTTAGATTTTGACTTGGGCTTTGGGCGCGGCTTGGACTTGGAGACGCCCTTGGGTTTGCCCTTTTTCCCCTTGTTTTTCGCCTTGCCCTTGATGGGCTTGTTGGGGTTGGTCTTGGCCTTGGGGTGCTGCTTGGGCTTGGGTTTGGTTTTGGGCTTGAAGGTGGGCGGGTCGTCGCCGGCGTTTGCGTCGGCGGGTGGGTGTTGGCTTTTGTTCTTTGCCGGGTAGGCGGGCTTGGCGTCGGCGTTTGGGCCGGCGTCGTAGTTGCGTTTGAACTTGGGCTTGTGTTTGCCGGGCTTGGCGTACTTGGGTTTGGTGTGGGTGGAGTGGCGTTGGTGCGGGGGGTGGCCGGTGGGTCGGCCGCGGTGGTTGCCTTGCTCGCCCAGGGGGGTGAGGTGGAGCTGTCGGCCGGCGACCCAGACGTTGCGGAGGTGCGCGATTTTTGCGGCGGGCAGGTCCTTGGGCAGGTGTACGATGGCGAAGTCGTGTTCGATCACGATGCGGCCGATGTTTGCGCTGTCGATGCCGGCCTCGTTGGCGATCGCGCCGACGATGTTGCCCGCGCGGACGTTGTGGGTTCGGCCGACCTCGATGCGGAAGGGCTTGAGCGCATCGTCGCTGGCCTTGTCGCGGGGCGGACGTTTGTCGGGCTTGGGCGACCAGGTGGGCTGCTCGCGTTCGTCGAGCAGGGGCGACTCGCCGAGCACCATGCGGGCGAGCGCGACGGCGACGTCGATGGGTTTGGCGGCGTGTTCTTCGCAGTAGTCGGTGAGGGTCTGCTGGGCGAGTGCGAGGTCGTCGCCGCCGAGGGTGTCGGTGATGCGCTGCTTGAATCGGGCGATACGGGCTTCGTTGATGTCGGCGGCGGAGGGCAGCGACATCTTTTCGATGGCCTGGCCGGTGGCGCGTTCGATGGACTGGAGCCAGCGCTGCTCGCGTGGGGTGACGAAGAGGGTCGCCGCGCCGTCACGCCCGGCTCGGCCGGTGCGTCCGACGCGGTGGACGTAGGCCTCGAGGTCGCCTGGCATATCGAAGTTGATGACGTGGCCGATGCGGTCGACGTCGAGTCCGCGTGCGGCGACGTCGGTGGCAACGATGACGTCGATTTCGCCGTTTTTGAGGCGATTGATCGTGCGTTCGCGTTGCTGCTGGGGGATGTCGCCCGACAGCGGCGCGGAGGCGTAGCCGCGGGCTTCGAGCTTGGTGGTGAGCTCGGCGGTGTCCTTGCGTGTACGGACGAAAACGATGGTGGCGTCGTAGTCGGTCGCTTCGAGCACGCGCGTGAGGGCATCGACCTTCTGCGTCCAGTGCAGCGGGAGGTAGCGCTGGCGGATGTTCTCGGTGACGCTGCTGGTGGCCTGGAGCTCGACGACGGCGGGGTCGTCGAGGTGGTGCGACGCGATGCGGGCGACGGCGTCGGGCATCGTCGCGGAGAAGAGCGCGACCTGCCGGGTTTCGGGGGTCTGCTCCATGATCCACTCGACGTCTTCGATGAAGCCCATGCGGAGCATCTCGTCGGCCTCGTCGAGGACCAGCGTCTTGAGCGCGGAGAGGTCGAGGGTGTTGCGTTTGAGGTGGTCCATGACCCGGCCCGGCGTGCCGACGATGACGTGGACCCCGCGGGCGAGTCGGCGGAGTTGGCCTTCGTAGGGCTGCCCGCCGTAGATCGGCAGGACGTGGAAGCCCTTGAGCTGGGCGGCGTAGTTCTGGAAGGCCTCGGCGACCTGGATGGCGAGCTCGCGGGTCGGCGCGAGGACGAGCGCCTGGGGCCGGGCGTCTTCGAGGTCGAGGTTGGAGAGGATCGGCAGGGCGAACGCGGCGGTCTTGCCCGTGCCGGTCTGCGCCTGGCCGATGATGTCTCGGCCTTCGAGCAGGTAGGGGATGGTCGCGGCCTGGATGGGCGAGGGGGTGTCGTAGCCGATTTTCTGGATGGCTTTGAGGACGGGATCGCTGAGGCCCAGCGTGTCGAAGCCGGGCCGATCGGTTGGGGGTGTGGTCATCGGGGTCTCGGTGCAGCGCGTTTGGCGCGGTGCGTAGTGGGATGCGTGGGCGCAGGGGCCGACGCGCAATGGGTCATTGTACCGCAATCCCGTTGCGTCAACCTGACGGGATGGCGGTGGATGAGATGCGTGCCCAAGGCCCTGGGTTTTCCATCGCACGGCTTGCCCCCACCATCCAGCCGCGATTGATGGGCGGGGCGTGGTGCGATAGCGCGGTGCCGATTGCTTGTGTGCTCAGCGTCAGGCGTTTTGCCAGGGGCCGGTGATGGCGAGGGTGATGCCGGCGCTTTGGATGTTGACAAAGAGCGTGCTGCCGTCGTGGCTGAAGCAGCTGCCGGCGAACTCGCTGCCGTTCATGCTGTTGCGTGCGATTTTGTAGAGCCCGCCCTCGGGGGTGATGCCGACGATGTGGTTGACGGGCCCGCCGTCTTCGCAGGCGATGACATCGCCCCAGGGCGCGATGCAGAGGTTGTCGGCATGCTGGAGGAGCGCCTCGTCGTTTGGCTCGATGAACAGCTCAAGCCGGCCGGGGAAGCGGGCCTCGTCGGGGTGGGTTTCGAATCGGCTGGGGACGTAGCGCCAGATCTGCCCTTTGCCGCGCTGGCCGCCGGTGGTGCAAGCGAAGTAGACCGACTCGTGGCCATACCACATGCCCTCGCCCCGGGCGAAACGGGCGGCGCCAGCGGCGAAGGCGCGGTAGCGGAGGTCGTCGTCGGGGGCTTCGACGTTGTCGAGGTCGATCCAGTCGACCTCAAAGACCGTGCCCGGCGGGATCGCGACGTAGTCTTCCGCGTTATGGACAAAGCCATCGGGCCCCGCGCCGCCGGCGACGAGGCCGTCGGGCGTCTGGGGCCAGTTGCGTGTGTCGTGCGACGGATGGCCACGGAGCACCATCGCCTGCAGCCTGCCGCCGCGGTGCAGCTCGCCGGGGTGGTCGGGCAGGAAGCGGTAGATCGCGCCGTCTTGTCGGTCCTCGGTCTGGTAGACCGCACCGGATTCGGGGTCGACGGCGATGGCCTCGTGCATGAAGCGTCCCATGGCCTTGAGCGGGACGGGACGGGTCAGTGTCGGGTTGGCCGACGCGGGGACCTCGAAGTTGTAGCCGTGGTCTTTTTCATACTGGTCATTGGCGCGCTGGACGTTTTCTTCACAGGTGACCCAGGTGTTCCACGGCGTCGGCCCGCCGGCACAGTTCTTCTCGGTGCCCGCGAGGGAGAGGTAGTGGCGGATGACTTCCTTGCGGCGGAGGTCGTAGACGATCGTGGTCGTGCCGCCGGTGCTGGGGGTTTCACCAAAGCCGTAGTCGTAGACGGACTCGGGCTGGAGGCGGTCGAGCTGCTCGTTGCCCCAGCCAAAGGGCCCGAGGCGAGCGACGTTGCCGCTGACTTCGTGGTTTCGGACGAGGATGGCGGTGTTGTCGGGCCCCTCGAAGCAGGCCATACCGTCGTGCTGGCCGGGTACGAAGAAGCCGTCGTCCATGCGTTCGCCGACCTTGGAGATCACGCGGTAGGAAAACCCGCTGGGCAGGTCGAGGACGCGGTGGGGGTCGGCCAGGAGAGCGCCGAACCGGGCATGGGTCTGCTGCACCATCTGCGCCGCCTGCGTCCGGCCGTGGTTGGCAAAGAGGTGGAGCCCGGCGAACCCGGCACTCACGGCGGCGGTCTGCGATAAAAACTGGCGGCGGGACAGCGTCATCATCTACTCCAGAAGACGGGGGTCACCGATGGGGATCAGTTCCTGTTACAGATAATGTAGCAGGCCGTTGCGCCAAAACCCCTTTTTCTACTGTGTAAAACGTGTTAGCACGCCGGACACACGACCGCCGGGGGTTACTCGGCCTGGCCGGTCGTCTGCGCCTCGTACCGCTTGAGTTTGCCGTCCAGGACGAACGGGCCAAACGGGATCACCGCCGCGCCCACCGCCATCGCCAGCAGCTTGCCGGGTAGCCCGGGCCGGATCGCGACCAGCGCGACCGCCGCGAGGTAGAGCAGGAACAGCCCGCCGTGGACCGAGCCCACGATGCGGACGGGCGTGGGGTTTGCGCCCAGCGCGTCGATGTACTTGATCGGCATCGCGACGAAGAACAGGACGAGGGTCGAGGTGCCTTCGATCAGGCCCAGGAGACGGAGTCGGCCGATGGGGGTCGCGAGCATGGCGGTCGTTTTCAGTTCGGGGGGATGGAGCGATCGGTCACGGGGGCTAAACTATAGGGATGGCCCAGTTCGTTGTCGCAGCGCTTTATCAATTCACCCCGGTCCACGAGCCCGGCGCGTTACGTGCGCCGCTGCGGGACCTGCTGGACCAGCACGGCATCAAGGGCACGCTGCTGCTCGCCCCCGAGGGCATCAACGGCACGGTCGCGGGGCCACGCGCGGGGATCGACGCCCTGCTTGACTGGCTGCGCGACGACGCACGCTTCCCCGGGCTGTCGCACAAAGAGTCGTTCGCCGACACCCCGCCCTTCAAACGCGCCAAGGTCCGGCTCAAAAAAGAGATCGTCACCATGGGCCAGCCCGGCATCGACCCGCGCCACACGGTGGGCACCTACGTCGAACCGGCCGACTGGAACGCACTGGTCGACGACCCCGACGTCACCCTCATCGATACACGCAACGGCTACGAGGTCGCGCTGGGCACCTTCAAGGGCGCACACGACCCCGAGACAGAGTCCTTCCGCGAGTTCCCCGGCTACGTCGACCAGGCCCTCGATCCCGAGAAACACCCCAAGGTCGCGATGTTCTGCACCGGCGGGATCCGATGCGAAAAAGCCACCGCCTACCTCAAGCAGCGCGGGTTCAAAGACGTCTTCCACCTCCGCGGCGGCATCCTCAAGTACCTCGAAGAAGTCCCGCCCGAGCAGTCACGCTGGGACGGCGAGTGCTACGTGTTCGACGGACGCGTCTCCGTGGGGCACGGCCTCAAGCCCGGCGACTACGGCCTGTGCTACGGCTGCGGACTGCCCATCAGCGACGCGGACCGCCAGGCCCCGGGCTTCGAGAACGGCGTGAGCTGCCCGGCCTGCATCGACCAGCTCACCGACGACCAGCGCGAACGTTTCCGCCAACGCCAGAAACAGATCGACCTCGCCGCCCAGCGTAGCGCCAAAAAAACCGACTCAATCGCGTAAGCGGTCAAGCTGGTTAATCTCATGCCCGCCAGCCCGCCCCAAACTTCCAGGCCGGCCGATCGAGCACCAGAAAACACGACAAAATCGCCGGTGCCCTCTTGATTCATCCGCATTAGGGGATACCCTTTGCATCATGCGTACCCCCTCCCCTTTCGTACTGGCAGCGTTCGGCACACTCAGCTTGGTCATGCACTCCGGCGCGGCCGCGGCAGACTATGACGAGTCGATCGACGGCGAAATCTCCGGCGATGAGACCAGCCCGACCGCCCTCGTGCTCGAGCTCGGCACCAACACGATCACCGGCACCACCGTACCCGACCCGCTCGACCGCGACTTTGTCACCTTCACCCTCGGCCCGGGCCAGTCGCTCGACTCGCTGATCCTCACCGCCTTCACCGGCCAGCCGGAGAGCAACGAGGCGTTCATGGCGATCGACGACCAGCTCGGCTTCGACTCGCTCTTCGACACCACCGACTTCCTGGGCACCACCCTCATCGGGCAGGCCGACATCGGCAGCGACGCCCTCGACCTCCTGGGCGCCACCGAGTTCGGCGGCGAAGGATTCACCGGACCGCTGGGCGAAGGCACCTACACGATCTGGTTCCAGGAGACCGGCGGGCCGACCAGCTACACCTTCACCGCCACCGTCGTCCCCGAGCCGGGCAGCGCTGCGGCCCTGCTGCTGGGCGCGGGCGGGCTCATGATCCGCCGACGACGCGCACGCTGACACACGGCGACACAATCTCAAAACCAGCACGCGGCGGCCGAAGGAGGCCGCCGCGTTTTGTTTTGCGTTTGCGTTTGCGTATCGACAAGCCGACTCAGTCCTTCAGCACAAACGTGAGCTTCAGCGTCACGCGGTAGCCGGTGACTTTGCCGTCTTCCACGGTGACCTGCTGGTCCTTGACCCACGCGCCGCGGATGCCGGTGAGGGTCTTGCTCGCGCGTTTGATGCCCTTTTCGACGGCGTGTTCAAAGCTCTTGTCGGATGAGGCGATGATCTCGGTGACTTTGGCGACGGACATGGGGGGAACTCCTTGCGTTTGGGAAACAGGGAAACAAACGCGCCGGGTCAGATCGGCCGGCGCAGACAGATGAGGGTTTGGTCGTCGGCCTGGCCGAGCTGGGCGTTGTGCGTTTCCATGTGGCGCATCCACGCGTCGGTCGTGCCTTGCGGGTCGTTCTGGTGCAGCTGCTGGGTCATGCGTGTCACCCCGTCGACGCCGAGCAGCCCGCCCTCGGCCATGGGCAGCTCGCTGAGCCCGTCGGTGTAGAAGAACCACGACGCGCCGGGCGCGAGGGTCGCTTGGGCGTTGGCGTAGTCCTGCTCGTCGATGCCCAGGGGGAGGTAGCCGGTCTCGTGTTCGAGCGCGGAGGCGTGGCCGGCGGCGTCGACGCAGACGATGGGTGGGTGGCCTGCGTTGAGGACGTCGGCGTGTCCCGTGGCGGGGTCGACGGCGGCGATGATCGCGGAGGCGAAGGAGCCGGCCGGGGCGTAGTGGATGAGGTAACGGTTGAGTTGGCGGAACACCTCGGGCAGGTCCCCGCCGGTGTGGATGACGGCGTGGACCATGGTGTGGATGCTCGAGGAGATGAGCGCGGCCTGGAGGCCTTTGCCGGTGACGTCGGCGATGGCGAGGAGGACACGGCCGTCGGGCATGGGGACGACGTCGAGGTAGTCGCCGCCGACCATGTGGCAAGGCCGAAACCCGTAGGCGATCTGCAGGCCGCTGCCGCTCCAGGGCCGGGGCAGCAGGCCGCTCTGGATCTCGCGGGCGCGGGCGAGGTCACGGTCCAGGGCGGCGCGTTCGTTGGCGTTTTCGACCACGCGCAGAAGGGCCTGGGCGTGGCGGTACTGGTCGGCGATGAGCACCATCAGGTCCAACCAGCTCGCGTCGACCTCGTTGGCGTGGAAGGTCGCGTAGAAGATCGGGCCGCCGGGCTTTTCCTCAAGCGGGCACGCGATCGCCGAGAGCAGCACCTCTTCGGGCGCGATCGAGAGCATCATGTCGTCGCCCGACCCGGCGGTGTTGGAGAGCTGGGTCGGCTGGCCTGTGCTGGCGACCTGATCGAGCAGGGTGCGCGAGAGGTAGGGCGCTTCGTTGGCGTGGCGCGACATCGACTGCAACACACGGACCTCGGCGTCGCCCGCGCTGCCCGGCTCAAGCACGGCGCAGTAGTGCGCCCCGGGGTTCGCGGTCAGCACGAACTCGCACAGCTTGCGGTATCGGCCGCTCTGGTCGGGCAGGTCCATCAGCCACTGGTCGATCTGGTGCAGCTTCGACAGGATCGCCGGGTCGAACTGCCGGGGCGTGTGCGTCAGGGGCAGGACGGTCGAGGTCTTGCGGTCGTCGACGGCGGCGATGGTGTGGAACTCGACCGGCTCGCGCGACGCCTCGGGCGCGGGCGGCGCGGCACCGCCGAGCAGCGTCAGCGTGTAAGGCCCGATCGTGATCGCGACGCCCGGCTCCAACGCGACGGGCTCGGTCACCCGCATGCCGTTACACAACACGCCGTTGCGGCTGGCCAGGTCCCGAACCACCCATCGCCCCCCGGCCCAGGCGACCTCGGCGTGGCGACGCGACACCTGCTCGTGCTCAAGCTGGACCTCACACGCCGCACCACGGCCAAGCGTCGTCGGTCGAGCACGCTCCAGCCCGAACGACCGCGTCGCCCCGTCCGGGCCCGCCACCGCCAGCCGGGGCTCGCCCGTCGGGGTCGGCATCGGATTGTCGGCTTGAAGTGCCAAACAGGCTCCTTGACGCCCGCCATGATACCGCGTCGTGCGTCGCCGCTTACGGGCGTGTCCACCGGATAGGCCAGCCCGCCGGCTCAATCCGCGTTTCTGGCGTTCGATCCGCATCCGTGGGCTGACTTTCCGAAAAACCGGCGTATACTTAGGGACGGCCCTAGTCGTAGCGGGCCGATGTAGGCATGAATCGTGGAGGCGATGGATGGCTGGGAGACGAATCAAGGCGGGCGTGGTCGGGCTGTCGTTCGGCGCTGCCGTGCTGATTTCCGGGCACGCCTCGGCCAATCGGCTGTTCGGCACGGCCAACGGCGTCGAGGGCATCTTCGAGCTCGACCCCGTCAACGGCACCATCATCCACCAGCTCGAGCAGGGGCCGCCGGGCTCCGCACTCGACGGCCTCGCGTTCGACGGCACCTCCCTGTGGTATCTCGGTGCCGCCGTCGACACCCTCTACCGCCTGGACCCCACCACCGGCGAAACGCTCGACACCTTCGCACTGCCCCCCGACCCCGACGGCGTCGGCGGCGTCGAAAACCCAGAGAACGGCAACAGCAGCATCCGCGGCGCACTCGCCTACCTCAACGGCATGATCTACATCACCCAGTGGGACCGCCCGATCCAGGACATCGAAGTCTTCGACATCGCACAGGGCGAGGTCGTCCGCGTCATCGACTTCGACGCCATCAACCCCGGAGCACGCCTCTTTGGCAACTCCGGCCTCGCCGCGATCACCGGCCCCGACCAGCTCATCGTCAGCACCGCACTCAGCCAGCAACTCTACTTCATCAACCCCGACACCGGCGTCATCGAAGAAACACTCGACCACAACCAGTACGGCGTCCTGGGCATCGCGGTCGTCGGCGATGAGCTCTACCTCGGCTCCGACCAGCTCGGCTCGCTCGACGACGGCGTCGAAACCATCCACGTCTACAACCGCGAAGGCGAACAGCTCCGCTACTTCAACTTCGACAACGCCACCAACATCTACTCCCTCGCGGGCGACCACACCGCCATCCCCGAGCCCGGCACCGCCGCCCTGCTCGCGATTGGCGCACTGGCCTGCACACGCCGACGCCGACGCTGACCCCGACTTGCCGTTGGTCAATCGCTCGCGCCCATCCCACGCGCGGCCGCCCCATCGCCACCACAAGAAACAACGCCGCCCCCAACAGGCAGCGTCGTTTCGTTAGACATGAATGATCCGTGGATGCGTGCGTGGTCAGTGGGCGGGCACCGCGGGGGCCGGGCGGTACTCGACGTTGAACGGGTCGTACTCTCGGCCGTCCTCTTCGCGTTCGATGAGATAGACAACGGCTTCTTCAAACAGCTCAGCCGCAGTGGGCAGGATAAAGCGTGTCTGGCAGCGTTGGCACTTGGCGCTTTTGCCGGCGGCCTCGAAGGGGGCGACCAACGCGGTCTCGCAGCTGGGGCAGTGGGCCAGGCCGTGCTTGAGGTGGGTGTTGGTGAGCATGGTTCCTCCTGATCGGGGTGAAGTCGGGCGGGGGATCGAGTCCCGCATACGCCCACAGTCTTCACCATGCCGTGTGCCCGGCCAGCCCTGCGTAGGCCAAAAAGAACGCCCCAAGCAGGCGCATTCCGTCTGTGCAGGTCGGGGGCTTGGGGGATGTGAAGACGGCGAACCCGCACGGGATGTGCCGCGGCGCGGCGGGCCGCCTACAATCGCGGGTCATGGCCCAAGCGCATCAACCCGCCGACCCGGACTACGCCCAGCGCGTGCGGGACATCATCAAGCAGCAGCCGCTGATGAACATCCTCGACATGACGCTGGTGGATGCCAGGCCCGGCGACATCACGATCCGCGTCCAGCACCGCGACGACCTCCAGCAACACCACGGCTACCTCCACGGCGGGATCACCGCCCTGCTCGCCGACGAGGCCTGCGGCCTGGCCGGGCTCTCGCTCGTCGGCCCGCGGCAGAGCGTCGTCACCACCGACCTCCACCTCAGCTACCTCCGCCCCGGCGTCGGCGTCGCGTACGTGTCGCACGCCACCGTCGTCCGCGCAGGCCGAAAGCTCTCCACCTGCCGATGCGATGTCCACGCCCAAGCCGACGACGGCAGCCAAAAGCTCATCGCCATCGCGCAGGCCTCGCTGATGACACTCGAACACCCCTGACCCGCCCCAAACGCTTCACCCCAAGGACGATACCCATGAGCCAAGCCAGCCTGATCACCAACTCCGCCGCCCGTGCACGCGGCCTCGCCCAGGCCCTCCTCAAAGACGTCGACCCGCAACGCGCCGCCCGACTCGCCCAAGGCGCGAACGGCCCGATCGACGCCAACCACCCCACCTTTGTCTACGGCCACCTGTCGCTCTACCACCCGATGCTCATCACCATGCTCGGCCAAGACCCCGGCGACGCGGCCGTGCCCGACACCTACGACGCACTCTTCAACCGCACCGCCCAGTGCATCGACGACCCCGACGCGAGCAAGTACCCCCCGCTCGAAGAAGTCGTCGAGCACTTCATGCGTGGCAGCGAAGCCGCACAGAACGCGGTCAGCAACGCCAGCGACGAGGCCTTCGCGACCCCGACGCCCAACGAAAAGTACCGCGCGATCTTCCCCACCGTCGGCGACATGGCCAACTTCCTGCTCAACGACCACGTGATGTTCCACCTGGGACAGGTCAGCACATGGCGACGCTGCGAGGGCCTGGGCCACGCGATGTAAGCGAACGCCGCTTGCGGCGCTAGCGCATCACACCTACAACGTCCCGCCACAATACTTGCAATGCACCGCGTCGCGGTCGTGCCCGTCGCGCGAGCAGTGCGGACAGTGCTGGGTACTGATGAGCACCCGCCGCCGGGAGTGTGTCATCTCCGCCGTGATGATGCCGGTCGGGATGATGATCAAGCTGTAGCCGATGATCATCATCGCCGCGGAGAGGAACTTGCCCAGCGTCGTGATGGGGGTGATGTCGCCGTAGCCCACTGTCGTCATCGTGACCACGGCCCAGTACATCGACTGCGGCAGCGAGGTGAACTGCGGGTTGCCGTAGCGGCTCTCGACGACATGCATCATCGCGCCCATGATGGTGATGATGATGAGCACCGTCGTCAAAAACACCGCGATCTTGTGCCTGGACGAGAGGACCGCGTGCTTGAGCGCATCTGCCTCACCCAGGAACCGCACGAGCTTGAACACCCGGAAGACCCGCAGCAGACGGAACATCCGGATCACCATCAGCTCGTGCGCCCCGGGGACAAACAGCCCGATGTACGTCGGCAGGATCGACAGCAGATCGATGATCCCAAAGAAGCTGAACGCGTAGCGCAACGGCCGACGCACACTGATCAGGCGGAGCACATACTCGGCCGTAAACAACACGGTAAAGGCCCACTCGAGCACAATCAGCAGCGTGCCGTGCTCTGCACGGATTGGCTCGACTGTCTCAAGCATGATGACGACCACACTCGCCAAAATCGCGAGGATCAGCACGACATCAAAAGTCTTACCCCACCACGTGTCGGCCTCGAAAATGATCTCGTGCGTCCGCTCACGCCAGTTGCTGGGCGATGACGCCGCGATCGGCACCGGCTCGCTAGGTTTGGCCGCGGGTTGTTCTGGCGTCTGATCCATCGTGTTATCCATCTATCGGCAGGGTGTCCCCCAACCCCGCAGGAACACCCGGCATCCCGCCGACCAAGCGTTATCCAGACCTACAATAGCAATGCCCGCGTGCCGGTTCTGCGTCTTTGCCGCGAAAATCTGCTATCCTGACACCCATGCCGGGCTGGATTTTCAGTTTACGAACTATCGAATGAAAGGTGCCCGCATGGCCAAGCTCACCACCGTCCTCCACGAAGAAATCCGTCGCCTCGCCCGTAAAGAGATCCGCGAACAGGTCGGCAAGACCCTCAAGCAGGTCGCCGCGCAACGCAAGGAGATCGCGGCGCTCAAACGGCAAAACGACTCGATGCAGAAACGCATCGACTTCCTCGAAAAACGCGAGAAGCGCCGCCTCGAGCAGCCCGCCGTCGCTGCAAAGGCCAAGGCCGGCAGCGCCGCACCCGCCGCCGAACAGGATTCCACCCCGCGCTTCTCGCCCAAGTGGCTCAGCGCCCACCGCGAAAAGCTCGAGCTCTCGGCCGCAGACTACGCACAACTCGTCGGCTGCTCGCCACTGAGCATCTACAAGTGGGAAAAGGGCGAGAACACCCCCCGCGCCAAACAACGCGAAAGTCTCGCCGCCATCCGCGGCATCGGCAAACGCGAAGCGATGCGTCGGCTCGAACTGCTCAACAAGTAGCCCGCCCCGCGCGACGTTACCCACGCAGCCGGCCGCCGCAGCGTCATCGTTGCCCCCGCTCACCGCGCACCATCACAGCGCGACCCCAGACAACCCCGATCGATCAAAGCCCGCTCTCTCGGCGTTCGCGTCGCTCGCGGGCTTTTTCACGCCGACGGACCGCCTTCTGGTGCGAGGTCCAGACCACGATCGCGATGATCAACACGAACACCAGGCCCAGCCCGCCGAGCACGAACGGCAGCGCGTTGAAATCACCTGAAGTCTCCGCCGCCGGCGCATCCGCATCCGCCGCACCTGGTGCATCGGCCAAAGCCGCGTCGCCGCCCGCCGGACCGGTCGCGTCGGCGGGCACGCCCTCGGGCCCCGCAGGCGTCCCGTCGGCCTCGGCCGCGCTCGACGCCGGCGGGACATCGACCAGGCGACCCCCACCCACAAAACGCAGCGAATCCGCCATGCCCCGCAGCGCCTGGGCCTCGTCGCCCCCCGCGTCGGCGTAGGCCTGCGACACGAACACCGCGAGCCCATCAACGCCCACCACCAGCGTCAGCCGACGCAGCATCTGTTCGCCCTCAAGCGTCGTGCGCTGGTGCATGTCCAAACGCCCGTGCTCCGTGTCCGCCCCGACCAGCACCCACGGCTGGGCATCGCCCTGCGCCGTACCCGCGATCTCCGAGCGAGCGTCCCCCGCGTCCGCGCCGCCAAGCCAGCCGACCACCGTGGCGTCGTCCAGCCCGATCAGCTTGCCGATCAACGTCGCCCACTGCGCCTGCGTCAACTGATACGCCAAGGGGCCCGCGACACCCATCTCCGACCAAGGGACAAACGCTCCAGCCGACCACGGGTGTGTGATCCGCTGACTGGTCGGCGTGCGCGTCAGCACCTGCTCAAACGCGACGCCGCGCAACGCGGTCGGCAGCGCATCCATCAGCAACGCGTCTTGCGGATCAAACCGGCCCGACGCCATCGCGAAAAACCCCTCCCCCTCAACAAAACCCGCACGCCCCTCGCCGACCAACAACGCCCCCTGGGGCAGCGGCTCGTCGGGCGGCGGCAGGAAACCGACCACGCCCGGGTCGCGCTCGGGCAGGTCGCCCCAGGCCTCGCCCTCGGCAAACGCGAGCGTCGCGGCCGCGTTGTCGATCACGGGGCGCAGCGCCGCCAGGTCGTCCAGCGTAAACACCGTGGCAAACGCCGCGCCCGTTCGGCCAAGCACCCCCGCCGTGTGGTACGCGATCGAGCCGCTGCCGTCGCCCAGTGGGATCGCGCCCGTCAGGACAAACGAGCCGTCGGCTTCGAGGTGGACCAGCCGGACCTGATCGCTCCCGTACGCCTCACTGAAAGTCAGCAGGTCGATGTCACCGGGCAGCGGATCGGGCACCCCCAGCGAGCGGATCAGCCGGCCGATGAGTTGCAACACGCCGCGCTCGTCGAGCGCGTGGGTCGGGCGGTGCGTTTCCTCGAGCGTGGTGTACGGGACGTGCTGTACCAGCAGGTAGGGGAACAGCAGGACTTCGGACTCGTACGCGGTCCAGCCTGCGATAAAGTTGCCCCCCGTGACGTGACGGACCTGGCGGTTGGTATCCGCGAGCAGCGCGTCGTCCATCGCAGCCCATTCGTTGGGGGGCGTCATCGTGAGCGGGGCGCTGTCGCTCGCCCACTGCGCATGCGCCGCGCCCGCGAAGAGAGAGACCACACAAACCAGCATCGGCACGGCAAACTTCATCATGATGGGTTCCTCGGTGTGCCGCCATGATACCGGCCACGCCACGCGCGACCTACGAAAACGCCCCGCGTCAAAACGCGGGGCGTGCGGGTCCAGTGGGTGATCCGGGCGGCCGATCAGGCGGTGCCCTGCGGGGTGACGCCGCCGGCCTGTTCCTGCGCCTGCTTGAGCGCGGCCTGCTTACGTGCCTCGTAGTTCTGCTGCACGATCTGGTCGGCCCAGCAGTAGGTCGCGACTTCCATCATCACGGGGAACTTCTCAAACGCGTCCGAGTACGCATCAAACTCCGGGCCTTCGAGTTTGTCCTGCGTCTCGGCGATGAACTTCTGCTTGATGATTTCGACGGCTTGTTGGAGTTGCATCGCTCGGATTCCGTTGGGTCGGGGGTGAAAAACATGAGAACCCGCCGGTTTGCGGAGGTTCTGGGGAGTTGTCGTGTTTCATCATACCCGCACAATGGGCCGCCCGCAGGACGATGCCTTATCATGCGGATCACCCAAAACCGACACGGAGTGAATCATGTCGCTGATGCCCGAAATCAAAAAACGTGTCTTTCAGGCGATGAAAGACAAAAACGAGCTTGAAAAAGAACTGCTGCGCGTCGTGCTGGGCGACCTGCAACTCGCCGAGACGCGCAAGGCCGAGCCGCTCACGGAAAAAGAAGAGCAGCAGGTGGTCCGGCGGATGGTGAAGTCAAACCAGGAGACCGTCGCCCTGACGCAGGACCCTGCCGAGGTTGCGAAATTGAAGGCCGAACTTGCCATCCTTGAGGGGCTGCTTCCGCAGACACTGAGCGTGGCCGAGGTCATCGCCGCGCTCGAGCCCGTCGCGGACAACATCCGCGCCGCGGGCAACGACGGGCAGGCGACCGGCGTCGCGATGAAACACCTCAAGGGGCAGGGGCTCGAGGTGGAAGGCAAGGACGTCGCACAGGCCGTGAAACAGCTTCGTTCGTAAACGACGCGTGACAATCTGACACCCCCACTCCGGAGACTGCTATGGCGATGGGCTTCCTTGAGATCCTGATCCTCATCATGATGAACGGCGGGGGCGGGTCCGACCTGCTCGATTATGTGCCAGCGGATTTCTACTGGGAACAGCACAGCGTCCTCGCGGTGACGCCGGAGGCGATGATGAACGTCCTGGCCGACGACGACGCGGACGACATCGACCGGCTGATGGCGATCCGCACGCTGGGCGAGTTGGGCGATGAATCGGCGCTCGCGGTCCTCGGGCCACTGGTCGATTCCAACGCGCCGTTCGTGGGCAACTACGCCCGCCGCTCGATCGCGTGGCTGTCGGGTGTCGACCCCGAGCCCGCGTCGGCGGTGACGCTCGACCAGCTCGACGCGGACCTCGCGTTGCTGCCGGCCGAGATGATGATCGTCGCGCAGAGCCGGGGCATCACCACGGTCTCGGGCCCGATGGACCTGAGCACGCTCGTGCCCGACATGGAAGCGATGGGCGGGCCAAGCCCCGAGGAGTACACCCAGGAGATCGCGGCCGGGCTGCTCGAAGTGATCGGGCAGATCGGCAATGTCCGGCTGGACGCGCTGACGTTCGCGATGGCGTTTGAGGAAGACGACGACGAACCGACCATGATCATGGTGGTCGCGCGGGGGCTGTACGACCGCGAACGTGTGGCCGACATGGTCGCGGACGAGGGCGGCGCGGAATGGGACCAGTTCACGATCGGCGAGATCGAGGTACTCCAGAACGCGACCGACTGGGGCGAGAAGTCGGTGGTATTGATGCCTTCGGATGAACAGGTCGTGTTCATGTTCGCAATGGGCGACGAGCGCCAACCGCCGTTGGATGAAGTGGCGATGCTCCTCGAAGAGGGGGAGACCGAGCCCGCGCTGGGGGGGATGCTGCTTGACCAGCTCGACGCGATCGACCGCGACGCGGCGTCGATCTGGATGGTGATGGAGGTGCCCGCGATGCTCAAGGTGAACGAGCCGGCCGAGGTGTTTGGCGCGTTCGACGCGATGCGGTTTGTCGGCGGGCCGACGGATGCGGGCGGCTTCTACATCTCGGGGGTCGCGCAGGGCACAGACGCGGACGCGGTCGCGACGACGCACGGCGTCATCCAGGGCTATATCGTCGAGGGCATCACCGAGCTCGAAGAGGAGCTGCAGTTCGACCCCGGGATGCGGCCGATGTTCGAGCCGATGATCGAGATGCTCCGCAGTATCGAGCTGCACGCCCAGGGCGACACCCTGACGTGCGAGCTCGAGCTTGAGTCCGGCCCGGGCCAGTTGCTCCAGATGTTCTTCGGCGTCAGCGTGGCCCGCTAGCCGCACGGACAACCCCCGACCTTTCAATCGCCCCTCTGCGAGGAGGGGCGATGCGGCGGCCAGAGGAAGCTGAACGACACCCGCACCGGCCACGCGGCGCGGGCCTCGCGGGGATGCTCAGCCATCGCCCGGCGCTGGCTACTCAGCGCCTTCGGGCTGGCGCAAGACGCGGACACGCGCGTCCAGCGAGAGGTCGCTGCTGCGTGCGTTGGCCTGGTGGACCTGCACGCAGAGGACGTTTTCACCCTCGACCAGGAGCGTGGGGTCGATGTCGAGCCCGTCGTAGGACTCCTGATCACCCACGACCTGGGTCGCGTAGGGCGCTTCGGTGAGGTCGCCGTCTGCGACGCGTCGCCGGCCGATCTCCTGGCCGTTGAGGTAGGCGACAAAACCGTCGTCCGCGAGGACGCCGACGATCACGCGTTGGATGTCGTCGGTGTTTTCGATCGCGAAGGTGGTGCGGAAGTAGGCGATCGCGTGTTTTTCGTCGGCGTTGTCACCGTAGCTCAGCGTGGTGGCTTCGCCGTCGTCACCGTAGCCCAGGCGGGCGTGGCCGGTCTTCCACTGGCTGTCGTCGTAGTCGGCCGCGAACCAGTCCTCGGCCGGGGCCTGCGCGGCGTCGCTGTAACGCCAGAGCGAGCGCGGGTTGAACACCTCGGACCACTGCCCGCCGTCGGTGTAGGTCGCGTCGTCGACGCTGAAGGGCAGGCGCAGGACTTCGCCCGTCGGCGGCTGCCAGAGCACGAGCCCGTCGGGCACCGCGAAAGGCGCGTCGTCGCGCACGGAGGCCACCGCGTCGACGTTTTCAAAACGCACGGAGCGGATGTCCATGTGCTCGGGCGTGACGTGGATCCACTTGAACTGGTAGAAGGAGTCGCTGGCCATAGTCCACGGCTTGTCGTCGTCGGCCGGCCGGATCGGCGCGCCCCACGACCCTTCGCCGATGTAGACCGTGCCCCGCTCGTCGTCGCGGATGAAGCTCTCGTAGCTGCCCGACTCTTCGCTGGGCCGAAGCGGGTAGGTGCGTTTGACCATGTGCGTGTCGCACTCGATCACGACATCGACACCCTCGTCGTAGAAGAGCTGCGCCCAGGTGGCGATCTGGATGAGCCCCTCGGCCTTGGCGGAGGTGTGCGGGCGCATCGGGCGGTGGTGCTGGACAAACTTCCAGGTGCTCTCGCGGTGGAGCGCGAGGTCCTGCTGGATCCAGGCGTGCTGCGCCGCCCAGGCGGTGCGGTCGTTGCTGATCTCCGTGTTCAGCGTGTAGAGCCGCATGAGCGACCCGCCGACGCTGACCGCGTGGTACATCTCGGGCCGGGGCATATCGAAGAGGCGGTAGACCATCTCCATGTCGCGGTTTTCGTGGTTGCCATGCGCCGGGACCAGCGGGTATATCCGGCCGTCCTCGGAGATGGTGAGCTGCCAGTCGTCGAACCACTGGACCCACTCCTCCGCCGAGCCGACGCCCATGTAGTCCCCGCCGTGGCAGACGAAGAGCGGGCGGAGCTTGGCGACCAGGCGGTTGCCCTCGCGGCGGGGGTCACCGTTGCTCCGGCTGTCGCCGCCGGCGACGAAGGCGAAGGGCTGGGGCTGGTCGGGCGCGGTGCGGAACCAGAAGCGTCGGCTGGTGGACTCGCTGTCCTTGATGACAAAGTAGTACGCCGTGTCAGGCCGGAGCCCGGTGAGGCGGACAAAATGGTTGTTCATCCCGCGGTAGTGCTGGATCGTGTCGGGGGTGGACTGGTGGGGGTAGGCCTCGTGGTCGTAGCCGTGGTCCTGGTCGCCCCAGTAGACCACGGGGCTGTTGCCCGAGACCTGGTCCCATCCGATGACGACGGTGGTCGCCGGGTCGGCCCGCCAGGAGAGCCGGAACCGTGCGGTCTCCGCGGCGGCGGGGGTCGCGGCCAGGGCGAGGGCAAAGAAAAACGCCGCGACAGTCAGCAGGGTGCGTGCCGACCGCCGGGCGGTTACGTTAGCGTGGGAACTCATATTCATAACAAACAGGATACCTCTCGGGGGCTGTTTGTTACCCTAACAAAGGGATTTACCTGACATTAGTCCAATTCGCGCACCCAGATGTTGCGGAAGCGCATCTTGTCGCCGTGGTCCTGGAGGCGGAAGGGCGCGGCGTCGCCGTGGGCCTGGTACTCGGTCCGGGCGTGGTGGCGGGTGGGGCCGAGGATCTCGGTGTGGTCCTGGAGCAGGACGCCGTTGTGCAGGACGGTGACGGTGGCGGGCTTGATGCAGTTGCCCGCGTCGTCGAAGTGTGGCCGGCGGAAGATGATGTCGTACATCTGCCACTGCCCGCGTGGGTTGCAGGCGTTGGCGAGCGCCGGGGCCTGGCCATAGATCGACCCGGCCATGCCGTCGGCGTAGGACTCGTTCTCGTAGCAGTCGAGGATCTGCACCTCGTAGCGGTTCATGAGGAACACGCCGGAGTTGCCGCGGGCCTGGCCCTCACGGTCGGGCATGTCTTCGCTGACCATCCATTCGACGTGGAGCTGCATGTCGCCGAAGGACTGTCGGGTGAGGACGTCGCCGCCCTGGCCGGGTGCGACTTCGAGTGTGCCGTCGTCGAGGATGTTCCAGGTGCAGTCGCTGCCGTCGTTGTGGCGAAGCGCGTCGGTGCTGGTGCCGTCGAAGATGACGATCGCGTCGGAGGGCGCGGTGCCGGCGGCGTCCTGGGTCGAGATCGCGCCCGGGGTGACGACGGGCGGCTTGGGCCGGGACATATCGTGGACGTCCCACTGCATGTACGTCTCGCGGACGTCACCGACGACAAAGGCGGTCAGGGCGAGCAGCGACGCGGCGGCGAGGCAGGCGGCGAGCGGTTGGATCGGCATGGTCTGATTCTCCGTTGGGAAAGGTAGTCTGTGAATGACGCGGGCCCATCGATCGGGTTACGCGGGACAGGGTAACGCAAGCGGGATCGGGCGGCAGGGGCAAAAGAAAAGCCACGCCCATCAAGGCGTGGCTCTTCGTGTTCTGCGTGCGACGGCCAAAGCCGTCAGGCAAGCTACTCGGTTGCTTCGTTGACGGCGTTTTCGACGTCTTCTGCAACTTCTTCGGCTGCTTCAGCGCCTTCTTCGCCAGCTTCTTCGACGGCTTCGGTTGCGTCGTCGACGGCTTCTTCAACGTCGGTCTTTTCTTCACAACCGGTGAAGCAAACAACGCCAGCAGCGAACATGAGAGCGAGAATCCAACGAGTCATGATGATCTCCTTCAAATGGAGTGTTTAAGTTCAGGTGGGTACATCCACCCGGCAGGGTCGGCTCAATTATAACACATAGAACCTAGATGTGAGCAAATTGTGAAAATAGCGGGGTCCCATTTTCGCTAAAACGTGGGCAGGTCGTACCCCGGCCGCCGGTCGTAGTCCAGCAGGGCGTTGGCCTCGTCGTCGCCAAAAACCCAGTTTTCAGCGTCCCAGGCCACTTCTTTACCCACCCAGTAGGCGATATTCATCAACTGGCAGATCGCGGCGCTGCCTGCGCCCACAGCCACATCGCAGATCGGATTTTCGCGCGAGAGGATGCAGTCGGCCCAGTTGTCGGCGTGGCTCGCGTGCCGGGGCAGGGTCACGTCGCCCTCCCCCAAAGGCGTCCCCAGGATGTCCTCAGGCACCGAATGGATCCGGCTCCGATCGACCGCGAGCACCCCGGCCTCGCCCACAAACGTCGTGCCGCTTGGCCCGCCGTGGATCAGACGCGTCCCGTCGGCGTAGACCAGCTCCGCCCCACGCTTCGCGCCCGGCGTCTGGGGCGGGACGACCTTCACCGGCCCGCTGCCGTCCTTGCCCAGGCCCCACTGCGCGATGTCGAAGTGGTGGGCCCCCATATCCGCCAGGTACCCGCCGCAGTAGTCGCGGTACGCACGCCAACGCGGGTAGTGGTTGTGCACCCCGCGCGGGCTCAGCTCGCTGTGGTACCCCCGCGCCGCGACCGGGCCCTGCCAGCGGTCCCAGTCCAGCCCCGGCTCCACCGCCTCCTCGGGCAGGTCGCACCACCCCGGCGGGTCGGCCACCCCGACGTTCACGCTCACCACACGCCCGAGCTTCCCGCTACGCACATACTCGCAGGCGCGGACAAAGTTGTGCCCAAACTCGGTCCGCTGCTGGCTGCCGGTCTGGAACACAATGTTGTGCTTGCGGACCGCGTCGATCACCGTCTTGCCCTCGCGGAGCGTCAGGGTCAGCGGCTTCTCGCAGTAGATGTCTTTGCCAGCGTTGCACGCGTGGATGATCATGTTCGCGTGCCAGTGGTCGGGCGTCGCGATCACCACCGCGTCGATATCGTCGCGTGCGAGCACTTCGTGGAAGTCGTTGTACGCGGCGCAGTCCGTGTTGCCGTAGTGCTCGTGGATGAACTGCTGGTAGTGCTCTCGGCGGGTGGTGTCGACATCGCAGATCGCACGGACGTGGAACCGGTCGCTGCGCAGGAAGTAGTAGCGGAGCATGTTGCGCCCGCGGATGCCCGTGCCGATCACGCCGATGCTGATCCTGTCGTTCGCGGCGGTCTGGCCCTGCTGGGCGTAGGCCCAGGGCTTGCTTGTGAGCATCATCGGCGCGGCCACGGCGGCGGCGCTGCCCGCGACAAATCGCCGGCGGGTGAGTTCGTGGGGTCGGTCGGTCATGGGTGGCCCTCGCTGGAGTGAAGAAAAACTCGGACGATCCACGCACCAACAACATACCTTGGGCCGGCGGATGAGGCCAAAAGACACCGGCGGCAAACGCAATGAATCGCCCGCAGCAAACTGCGGCGCGAGGGTTGACGTGCCCCAGCGATACCCTCCCCTAGTCCGGCGGCGCGTCGCCACGACGTTCGGATTTGAGTCGGCCCCGGTGTTTCTTGTTGTCCAGCCGGCGCTGCCGGGCACGGGCCGAGGGCCTGGTCTTCCGCCGCACGCGTGGCCGATGCATCGCCTGGACCAGCACCTCGCGGAGCTTCTCCATGCACCCACGGCGGTTGGCGAGCTGGCTCCGGCTTGAGGCGTCGCTGATCTGGAGCGTGTCCTCGGTCAGCATCCGGCCCGCGATCTCACGCAGACGCGCCGACGCGTGGGCCGGCAACACCGCATCCAACTCCCCCAGCCCGATCGTCAGCGTCGCCCGGCTGTTCACTTTGTTCACGTTCTGCCCACCCGGCCCGCCCGAACGCGAAAACGTAAAACGCAACGCCGAGCCCGGCAGCGAAACCCCAGGCGCCAGCGGCACCCGGCTCTTGTTGGCAAGCGGATCGTCCATCGCCCACGCAATGTAACACCGCGCCCCGCCCTCAGCAGACACCAACCCCCCAAACCCTCTGGAAAATACTTCGCTTTGAGCAAGGCCTGCCCTAGAATCAACACATCGGCACGCCGCCCACGCGGAGCCCACCGCCGAACCGCCGACCACACACTCCGGAGCGCCACCATGCCCCGCCCCACCGCCCTGCTCTTCGCGCTCGCCCTCTTCGCACTCCCCGCCCTGGCACAGGGCGAACGCGAGGCCTCCCCCGGGCCCAACTGGGTCTTCCAGCCCGGCGCGTTCTACGGCCAGATCAGCATCGTCGACCCCGCACAGGACGACGCACTCTTCCCCATCAACATCAACAACAACTGGGGGCTGATGAACCAGGAAGGCCACATCATCCACCTCCCCGAATACGACTGGACCGACTACGGCTACGACGGGCTCGCTCGCTACATGGCCGGCGCGAAGACCGGCTACATCTCGGGCAACGGCAGTGTCGTCATCCGGGCCCAATACGACTACGCCGACCGTTTTGTCGATGGGCTGGCGGTCGTCATGATCGAAGACCGCTGGGGCATGATCGACAGGAACAACGACGTGGTCATCCCGCTGGAGTACACGGGCGTGCTGCGTTTCCAGGACGGCTTCGCGGCGGTGCAGCGCGGCGAGCTCTGCGGGTTTATCGATCGGCGTGGCCGGCTGGCGGTGCCCCTGCAGTTCAAGGCCGTCCGCTCGTTCCACAACGGTTTCGCCGCGGTACAGCTCCCCGACGGCCGATGGGGCTACATCGATAAACGCGGCGAGCTGGTCTGGCACGACGAGACCGGCCGGGTCACCATGCTGGGCGACTTCCACGAGCAGTACGCCCGCGTCCGGGCACGCATGAACAACGACACCGAGGTCTGGGGCTACCTCACCAAGGCCTTCCGCTGGCGCATCGAGCCCGCGTACGAGGATGCGCGCGACTTCCACAACGGGATGGCGGCGGTGAAAGTCGACGGGCGATGGGGCTTCGTCTACGCCAACGGGCGGTGGGCGATCGAGCCACAGTTCGAGGCGGCCGACGACTTTGACGACGCGGTCGGCACCAACGACTTTGAAGAGCCCTCCGACCGCGACCGCCGGGCGCAGTCGGGCAGGCGAAGCGGCCGAGAGCTGCAGACCACCGGCCTCTACGCGATGGTCAAGCAGGACGGCCGCTGGGGCTACGTCAACCGCGCCGCCAACGGCGGGCTGGTCCCGCAGTTCGAAACCGCCGAGCCGTTCTACCTCGGCCTCGCCCGCGTCGCCCGCGGCGACAGCTTCGCCTACATCGGCGAGACCGGGCAGGTCATCTTCGACCCCGAGTCCGCCCGCGAAGGCCTCATCAACCGCACCACCCAGGAACGCGCCCGCCAGGACACGCAGCGCAACACCGCGCCGCGCCAGAACAGCATCGAGTCGGCCCCGCCCCCACGCGAGGCCGCCGACCACCCCTACCTGCCCGAGCACCTGTACGAGGAAGCCCTGCCCCGCCCCGAGCGGTGAGCCACTTTCCCAGCCCTGAAAAAATGACCCTGCATTTTCGCAGGGTTTTTTCTTCAGACCGCGCCCCAAACGCATCCGATACCCGTCTTGATGCGAACCCCAAACTGCAGGGATCGCATCCAGACCGCGTGCCAGGGACAACCGTAGGCGAAAACTTCCAAAACCCGAAATACTTGTGCCACCCGGCGCGTCTTAAAGAATAGAGCGGCATACGATTGAGTACCCAGGCCGCCCGGCACGACGCACTCCAACCCAAGGGAGACACCATGAGCCAGCACCAACCCATCAACATCCCGGACTACTTCCCCGGTGAGTTGCCCGCCTTCCGCGTGGGGCAGATTGTTCGGCACAAACGCTACGGCTACCGCGGTGTCGTGGTCGACTTCGATATGGCCTGCCTCGCCGACGACACCTGGTACGACAAGAACAAGACCAAGCCCCGCCGCGAACAGCCCTGGTACCACATCCTGGTCCACGGCAGCAACGGCAACACCTACGCCGCGGAAGACAGCCTGGTCGCCGACGCCCTCGACGAACCCATCGAGCACCCCCTGGTCAGCGTCTTCTTCGAGGCCGTCGACCACGGCCAGTACGAACGCAACGACGAACACTGGCCCGGCTGGAACGGGTAAGGCGAAATGACAACCTGAATCAGCACCCCACCCCCGGACGGCCGGGGGTGTTTTTTATGCAAAAGAGTGCCACATCGCGCAGCGAGGTGCCACACAAGCGAACCACTTTGATCCCGCCATCGCTACGCGATGTGGCACCCGGTAGATAAGACTGTCGGCCCCGCGCCGATCACACCAGCGGCGTGCCCGCCGGGGCGCCCTCGAGGATGAGGCGGCGCTGCGCGGTCAGGCGGGGGTTTTCGATCGACGGGTAGTCGTCCTTCGCCTCGGGGACGTACTTGAGGAAGTGGTCGAACAGGAAGCGGTTCACGCTCGACGCGTGCGAGAGGTTGATCGTGTGCCGGCCAAGCTCAAGGACTTCGTCGGCCTCGTCGGCGGCGTGGATGACCCAGTCGTTCTGGCCGTGGATGTGGTGGATCGGCGGGAGCTCGCCGACGTGCCCCGCGACGCCGGGCCAGTCGATCGCGGCCTGCCCGGCCCACTTGACCAGCGCGGGGTCGATGTCCTTGGCCATCGCACGCATGAGTTTCTTGGCGTCGTCGTCCAGCCCGTCGCGCATCGCGTAGGCCAGGGCGAGCAGCGACGCCGCCGAGTTCGCCGACGACGCGGGCACGAGCCGGCCCAACATCTGCGCGAGCTGCACCGCGAAGGACCAGCGGTCGGCCCGCCGGGTGCTCGCGATCAGCAGCACCGCCCGCGGCTTGGGCTCGATGTGTTTCGCCACCTCCAGCGCGATGACGCCGCCCAGCGAGAGCCCACCGATGACCATCGGCGTATCGTCGCCGGGCCTGCCAAGCTGCTTGGCCCACCGCTCGGCGTAGTGCGCGATCGACTCGCCCGCGACGGGCGCGATCGGGTCCGGGGTCTCGAGCCGATCGCCAAACGCGCGTCGCTGCGGGGCAAAGATCCGTCCGTCGCAGCCGAAGCCGGGCAGCAGGATCATCCGGCCGGGGAGGGTGAGTTCTCGCATGGTGCCAGTTTATCGGTGGGACGCGCATCCTGCCTGTGGGTTTCAGATACAGCGCATGAAAAAGCCCCGCGCGGGGCGCGGGGCTTGCGTATCTGTGGATTGCGCAGGCAAGCTGCCTGTGCCCGCGACTTAGTCGCCCAGGGGCTGGCGGTCGTCGTTGGGGGTCGAGGCGAAGCCGAGCAGCTCGACGGTGAAGCGGAGGGTCGCGTTTTGCGGGATGCCGCCGCCACGGGGGTCGGGGTAGCCGCGTTCGCCGTAGGCCAGGTCGGGGGGGATGACGAACTCATACTTCGAGCCGACGTTCATCAGCTGAACGCCCTCGGTCCACCCGCCGATGACGCGGTTGAGCGAGAACTCGGCCGGCTGGCCACGCTCGTAGGAGCTGTCGAAGACGGTGCCGTCGATGAGCGTGCCTTCGTAGTGGCAGGTCACGACGTCGTTGGCATCGGGGGATTCGCCCTCGCCTTGCTCGACGACTCGGTAGAGCAGGCCGGACTCGGTCTGGGTCCACCCGTCCTGCGCCGCGATCTCGGCGCGGTAGGCGGCGCCTTCTTCGAGGAGTTTTTCGAGCTGGCGTTGCTGGATGAGGTAGCTGAAGGCCTGGACAGTTTCCTGGATCTCTTCGTCGGTCAGCGTGGTTTCGGGGCGTTCTTCGCCGGCCTCTTCAGCGGCGAGGACGGCGAGCGCCTCACGCACGCCGGCCATGTAGTCGTCGGCCTCGAGCACGACGTCGCGGTTGCGGTAGCCGTTGCCGATGAGGTAGCCCATCGCCCGGCTCTCGTTGTCCTCGGCGGCGGCGGCGCGGAGGCCTTCGATCATCGCGTCGATATCGACATCGGGCTCGGCGCGGACGATGTTACGCCCCAGCTCGTAGCCCGCGGCACGGTCGTCGCTGGTCTCGGCAGCACCCGCGCGGATCCCTTCCTCGTAGGCGGCGAGGTCGAGGTCTTCGATGTTCTGCGTGATCTGCCCGCCGTCGATCCGGCCGATGACGTTGCAGACGCGTGCGTCCATGGACTCGAACCCGGCCTCGTCGGGGTAGGCCGTGGGATCGTTGAGCTCGTAGTGCGTGCCGTCGGCGCGGTGGATGGCGGACGGGCTGTGCTCGTGCGGGTCGGCTCCGCCGTCCTGCGCCACCACGGCGGCCCAGGTGCCCGCGGCGAGGACGGCGACGGCGGCGACAAGGCCGCTGGCGTGTTTGCGATACATACAACTGCTCCAGAGTTGGGGTGATCGGCGCGGCGCATCGTTCCGCCGGGCCTGGTGGTAGGACGTCGATTCAGCCCGGCATTATACGCCACGTCGCCCCCCGGCCATTGCTTTACAATGACGCCAACCATTACGGAGCTCCCCCCATGCCCCTGGCCACGATCGCGTTCGGACTCATCCTCATGGTCGCCAGCATCGGCACCTACGCCAGCGCCGACGACCCCCAGCTCATCGCCCTGCTCCCGGCCGTGCTGGGCCTGATCGCGTTGGGCTGTGGCATCGCCTCGCTCATCAAGAAAAACCTCCGCATGCACCTCATGCACGTCGCCGTCCTCGTCGCGCTGCTCGGGGTGCTCGTCCCGCTCTGGCTCCTGATCAGCTTCCTGGCCACCGAGCTCCAGGGCGACGAGGGGCTCAAGCTCATCCGTATCTTCGTCACCGTCACCGTCTCGGGCCTTTACCTATTCGCCGCGATCCAGACATTCATCGCAGCCCGCAGAAAACGCAAAGCCGACAAGGCCGCCGGCAAGCCCTGAGCCCATCGACCGCGCATAATATGACCAGCCACTGAACCCCGACCCGGACCGCCCCCTTGCCTCTGCACGAACCGCTCCACTGCCGACTCGACGCCTTCACCGCCCTGCGCGACCAGCTGCCCGAGCTGAACACCACGCGCGGCCTGGTGCGGTCGGCCGTCGCCGTCTCGATGCACGAGCTCGACCACGCCGACATCATCAACGTCGAGATCGAGATCGACGACTACGCCCGCCAGGTCCTCGAACGCGTCAACAATCCCAAAAACGCCCGCGCCGTCGTCGCTCACACCCACGAAGTCCTCTTCGAAGAGGCACGCTTCCGCGGCAACCTCGGCGACTACGACAACCCCCGCAACAGCTACCTCGGCAGCGTCCTCCGCACCCGGCTGGGCCTGCCCATCACCCTCGCGCTGCTCTACAAGGCCGTGCTCGACGGCGTCGGCGTCCCGTGCTTCGGCATCAACGCCCCGGGGCACTTCCTCGCCGCCCTGCCCGCCGACGCCACCAGCCAGGTCGTCGGCGACGACCCCATCACCTTCATCGACCCCTTCGCGGGTGGCCGGCTGCTCACCCGCGACGAGGCCCTCCAGCGCGTCTTGCAGACCTCGCCCCACGCCCTGCTCGACGACGACCCCCTCCCCGTCGCCACCCACAAGCAGTGGCTGCTCCGAATCATCCGCAACCTCATCGCCGGCTTCGACCGCAACGAGCAGCACAGCGACACCGCCGCCATGCTCGAGATGACCCGCATGATCGAAGAGCTCGCGTAGCAATCCCCCGCTCGCGGCTGAGCGCAACGCCCCCACACACAAAACCACGCCCCACGCCAGCACCCAGCAAATCCCGCTGCGCTGGCGTCCATCTAATCGCGCCAAAAAACCTTTCGCCCCAAACCCCGCGCGTTAGAATCCAACTCTCTTGCCAAGCACCCCAAAACCAAAACCCGCGACCCCGCGATGGGCGAGTTGGACCGACGACCGCCTGCTCGAGCTGCGCCTGTGTGACCTGCAGATCGAGCTCGACGACTGCCCCGACCTGCTGCGGAATCTTGACCAGCTCAACGACGAGCTCACCCGCCGGGGCATCCAACGCTTCAGGCCCCACGCCTGGCTCTCGTCCGAATGGTTCAGCCCCGACGGCATCCCAGGCATCGCGCTGCCCTTCTACCTCGCACACCCCCGGCTCGCCAAGCTCGAAAAAGCGCAGATGCTCACCGTCGAGGGCGGCACCAAACGCACCTGCATGCGCATCCTCCGGCACGAAGCGGGCCACACCCTCTGCTCCGCCTACCGGCTACACCGTCGGCGGAAGTTCCGCGAGCTGTTCGGCTCCGTCGCCGAGCCCTACCCCGAGACCTACCGCCCCAACCCCGGCTCACGCGACTACGTCACCCACCTCGACGCGTGGTACGCCCAGGCCCACCCGGCCGAGGACTTCGCCGAGACCTTCGCCGTCTGGCTGGGCCAACCCACGCGGTGGCGCAAGACCTACGCCCGCTGGCCCGCGCTGCGCAAGCTCGAGTACCTCGACGAGGTCGTGCAGGAGATCGGCCAACAGCCCCCGCCCATCCGCACCCGCCGCAAAGTCGAGCCGCTCAGCCAGCTCAGGACCACGCTCGCCAAGCACTACCAGCGCCGACGCTGGTTCTACGCCGACAGCTTCCCCGACTTCTACGACCGCGACCTGCTCAAGATCTTCAGCCCCGACGCCGAGTTCGCCCTCCGCCCCACCGCCGCGAGCTTCCTGCGCAAGGCCAGGCCCGAGCTCCGCGACGACGTCGCCCGCTGGACCGGCGCACACGCCTACTCGATCGACCAAGTCCTGCGCGACATGATCGACCGCAGCCACGAGCTCAAGCTCCGCCTCGCCGTCCCCGAGGCCCAGGCCAAGCGCGACGCCCGCATGATGCTCACCGTCCAGACCATGAACTACCTCCACGCGGGGCATCACCCCGTCGCGCTGTGAGTGTTGGGAGTTGGGGGTTGGGGGTTGGGGGTTGGGGGTTGGGGGTTGGGGGTTGGGAGTTGGGGGTTGGGATTTAGGAGTTGGGGCGGGACATCGAACGACAGGCATAAATGTCACATGGGTCCGAATCGCCTCACGGTTTCGCGCCCCAACCTAAGCCCTAGGCCCTAGGCCCTAAAAACCATTCTCGGACCCACCCCGATAAAACACCGCCGTGCGCTTATGCGACCCACGACCGGTTATCGGCTTTCCGCGCCACCCTTATTGCCCCGCAACCCCGCCATAAGATGGGTCGATTCTATCCGTGTCGATCCGTGTCAACCGTGGCCACACCTATGCCCGCCAAGCAACGCATCCTGCTCCTGTCCCACCCCGACTGTGTCCCGCCCGACACGATCGACGGGCTCACCGATGCGCAGATGGCGCCGTTTAAGACCGAGTTCGATGTCACCGCCACGCTCCGCAACATGGGGCACGACGCCCAGGTCCTCGGGGTCTCCAGCGACTTCGCCCGCATCCGCGACGCCATCGAGCAGCACCGGCCCCACATCGTCTTCAACCTCCTCGAGGAGTTCGCCGGCGTCGGGGTGTTCGACGCCCACGTCGCCGCCTACCTCGAAGCCATCCGCCAGCCCTACACCGGGTGCAACCCGCGCGGGCTCATGCTCGCGCACAACAAAGCCGTGTCCAAGATGATCTGCCGGTACCACCGCATCCCCGTGCCGCGCTTCCACGTCTACCCGCTTGGACCACGCAAAGTCCGCCGACCCAAGAACCTGCCCTACCCGCTCTTCGTCAAGTCCCTCACCGAAGAAGGCAGCGTCGGCATCAGCGAGGCATCCGTCGTCAACAGCGACGAACAACTCGCCGAGCGCGTCGCCTACATCCACCGCACCATCGGCACCGACGCCATCGCCGAGCAGTACATCGACGGCCGAGAGCTCTACGTCGGGGTCCTGGGCAACCAACGCCTCGACACCCTCCCCGTCTGGGAGATGAACTTCGCCGGCCTACGCGAGGGCGCTCCACGCATCGCCACCACACGCGTCAAGTGGGACGCCGACTACCAGAAGAAAATCAAGCTCGACACCGGGCCCGCCAAAAACCTGCCCGACGGCCTGGACGCACGCCTCTCACGCATCGCCAAACGCGCCTACCGCGCCCTCCAGCTCTCCGGCTACGCACGCATGGACTTCCGCCTCGCGCCCGACGGCAAGGCCTACCTCCTCGAAGCCAACCCCAACCCCCAGCTCGCCTACGGCGAAGACTTCGCCGAGTCCGCCCACACCGCGGGCCTCGAGTACGACCAGCTCCTCACCCGCATCATCAGTCTCGGCAAACGCTACCGACTGGTCGGGCAGGTGTGATCGCCAATAACGTAGGGTGGGTGGAGGAGTCCGCGACGATACCCACCACGCGCTACCAACCCATCGTGTGTCTATCGGTTGGTATCACTCGCAGACTCGCTCCACCCACCCAACGTAACGGGTCGGGCAGGTATGCGGCGGGGTTGGGGAGTTGGGGTTTAGGGATTTGGGAAAGGCCGTGGCATAGACTATCGCGATGGCTTGCCCCCAACCCCCAATCCCCAACTCCCAACCCCCGCAGTACTCCCTCATCATCCCCGCCTACAACGAGCAGGACCAGCTCACGCGGACGCTGCCGATCATCCGCGAGGCGATGGCGCAGGTCGATGAGCCCGGCGAGTTGATCGTCGTGGACAACAACTCCACCGACGCCACCGCGCAGGTCGCGCGCGAACACGGCGCGGCGGTCGTGTTCGAGCCCGTCAACCAGATCGCCAAAGCCCGCAACGCCGGCGCGGCCGCGGCGCAGAGCAACGCCTTCATCTTTGTCGACGCCGACACCACCCCGGCCGGCGAACTGCTGCAACAGGCGGTGACGCTGATGCTCAATGACAAGGCCATCGGCGGCGGCGGGATCGTGGAGATGGATTGCCAGGTGCCCTGGACCGTTCGGCTGGTGCTCGGCTTCTGGAACACCGTGTCGCGCCTGTGCCGGCTCTCGGCCGGGTGCTTCTTCTTCTGCCAACGCGACGCTTTCCACGAGGCCGGCGGCTTCCCCGAGTCCGTCTACGCCAGCGAAGAAATCTGGCTGGCCCGCCGACTACGCAAGCTAGGCCGGCAACGCGGCAAACCGATGACGATCCTGCGCGAACCCACGGTCAAGACCTCGGCCCGCAAGACCGACCAGACCTTCCGCGTCGCGGGGATGATGCTGCTGTTTCTGGTGTTCCCCTTCGCCGTGCGCTGGCGCCGGTTCTGCGGGTACTGGTACAAGGGCAAAGAGCCCAAAGCCCACGGTCAATGAACGTGGGCTTCCCGCGCTAGTCGTCCGCACCCGCCTGGTGGCCGGGGTCGAGTCCGCGAGCCCCCGGAACGGGACACGGTTCGCGTGATGTCCACGCGAACGATGAAGCAACCGGCGGCGCTTTCCGGGGGGTCGCTCGCGGACTCGCTCCACCCCGGCCACCAGACGGCTAATCAGTCACCGGGCTTCTGAGCTGGATGTCACGAAAATCATTGTGCTTGAGAATATCCAAGACACGGACAAAATCGCCATACACCGCCTCGGGATCGGCAAACACCGTAAAGGTCGCGACGGGGTTGTCTGACGCCATTGTCTCGATCCGCCCAGCGAACGCATCGAGCGTAAGGACCTCCCCTTCGAACAGGATGCCGCCATCCTTGTTGATCCCGACCTCGATCGCCGGCAGCGGCTCGTCCGTGTTCAGCTCGATGCGGTATAGCCCGTGGTTGGCGGTGATGTAGAGGGTCTTGCCGTCGGCGGCGAAGGTGCAGTTGGTGCACTGCGGGCCAACCTCGATGACGCCGGCGGATGAGCCATCGGGGTTGTAGACCCAGATCTTGCCCTGGCCCGAGGCGTAGAGTCGGCCCAGCGCATCGACACACATGCCGTCCGCCCCGCCGCCCTCGCCGTCGTTGAGCCGGGCGAAGAGTCGTTTGTTCTCAATCTCGCCGGGGGCTTTGACGTCGTAGGCAAAGATCTCGTTGGTGCCGTTGTCCGCGACGTAGAGGATGGACTCGTCGGGAGAAAGCACGATGCCGTTGGGGCGGGTGAGGTCGTCGATGATGCGCAAGGGGATCAGTCGATCAAACTGATCAGAGCGAACCTCCTCACCTAATCCAATGTAATAAACGCCTTCAATGTCCATCTCCATTGAGTCACGATTGCCATACCTGGGATCAGTGAAATAGAAGTTCCCTGCATTATCGATGTCCAAGTCATTTGGGCTGTTTAGACGGACATTCCGATAAGATCGAGCAACTGGAGGCTCGTCAACGACAGGCCCTACTTTGTCAACGAGGCTGTCTGGGACTATACCCCGACAGCCTATCGTCCTAGTCCCATGTTCACAGCTGAACAAAACGTTTCCACGAAACATCAACCCGTTCGCCTGCCCGCTTTCTTCGACGACCGTCTCCGTCTCCCCCGTCTCCGGGTCGTACTTGAGGATCAGCTCGGCGGGGATGTCGGTGAAGTAGATGCAGCCATCCGGCCCGGCGGCGGGGCCCTCGGTGAAGCGGTAGCCGTCCGCGACCTTCTCGGGCTCCGCGTCGGCCGGGATGAGTTGGGCGGCAACAGGCGAAGCGCTGACGGCAAGCAACGCGAACGAAAGAATAGTAGCGAGGGGGCGCATGGCGATTCTCCGGGGGTGGCCATCATCATATCACCCGTTTGGCGATTTCCGCGAAAACGACCGTTTAGCCGACGCAGTTGTGAGACACGCGGGACGCTTCGCGTCGCCCGCTAAACGGGCATGGATTCGTGCTACATTCCACGCATGAACACGCTCCGCATCGGTCTCCTCGGCCTGGGCAACATCGCGCACCAATTCGCCGACGGCGTGAACGCGGCCGACGCCGGCTCGACGCGGTGCACGATCACCGCCGCCGCGTCGCGCTCGGCCGAGAAGGCCCGGGCATTCTGCGCGCCCTACAGCATCGCGCACGCGCTCGACGACTACGCAGCGCTCATCAAGCACCCGGAGGTCGACGCCGTCTACATCGCGCTGCCTAACGACATGCACCTCGAATGGGCGACGCGGGCGATGGAGTCGGGCAAGCACGTGCTGTGCGAGAAGCCGATCGCGCTGGACGCGGCACAGGCGGAACGGATGTTCGACGTCGCGCAGACGACCGGCCGAACACTCGTCGAGGCGTTTATGTACCGCTGTCACCCGCAGACGCGTGCGGTCGTTGACGCGGTACGCCGCGGCGCGATCGGGCAGCTCAAACTCATCCGCACGAGCTTCTGCTTCAACGTCCGCTCGCCCGAGGGCAACACGCGTTTCAGCGCCGCGCGGGGCGGTGGCGCGTTGATGGACATCGGCTGCTACTGCATCGACCTGGCCATGCTCCTCGCGGGTGGGCCGCCGGTGAGTTCAACCGCGACGGGCCGGCTGCACAAGTCGGGGGTCGATGTCGCAAGCGATGGCCTATTAATGTTTCAAGATGGGGTGATGTCGACGTTCTCGTGCGCGATGGACCTGCAGGCGAGCAACCTCGCGCAGGTGTGCGGGACCGAGGGGTATCTGGACATCCCCGTGCCCTGGAAGCCGGCGGTGACCGGTGCGCGTTGGCTGCAACAGGGCATGACGCCGCCCAAGCAGGAGCAGTCGGGCGGCGCGGCCGGGCCTTATGTGAATGAGCATGTCGTCGATGCGGGCCAGCGGCTTTACGCGCTGGAGGCGGATGCGTTTGCGCGGGTGGTGCTGGAGGGCGAAGCGCCGTTTGTGAGCCCGGCGGAGTCGATCGCGCGGATGCGTGTGCTGGATGATTTGCGTCAGCAGGTCGGGGTGCGTTGGTGATGCTGAAGCCGGGCGGCGCACGTTGCGTTGACGCGTTGGGGCGTCATAATGCGCGGCCCCGTCCGGGTCGCTAGGATGTCAGCCGCCGCATTGAAGGAGTTTGTCATGAAGATCGCGATCGCCGCCGACCACGCCGGGCTGCCGCTCAAGGCACCGCTGTCCGAGCTGATCCAGTCGCTGGGCCACGAGGTGTTGGACCTGGGCGCACACGCCTACGACAAGGACGACGACTACCCGGACTTTGCGCGGTACGTCGGGCAGGCGATCCAGCACGGCCAGGCCGACCGCGGTGTGCTGGTCTGCGGCTCGGGCGTCGGGGCGTCGATCGCGGCAAACAAGATCAAGGGTGTCCGCGCCGCGATCTGCCACGAGACCTACTCCGCGGCGCAGGGCGTCGAGCACGACGACATGAACGTGCTTTGCCTGGGCGGACGCGTCGTCGGCCCCACCCAGGCCGAACAACTGGTTAAGGCGTTCCTCGGCGCGGCCTACTCGGGTGAAACCCGGCACCAGCGCCGGCTGGAAAAAGTGCTGGCGATCGAAGCCGCCTCGCAGAAGTAACCCTGTACCAGTCCGCCGTCCCTCGTGAGCCGTGAACCCGTCAAGGCGACGCCTTCCCTGTTCGCGGCCAACGCTCGGCAATCCACCTGAGCCACACCTACTCGCGGGCGTCGCGCAGCTCGAGCGTGTGCAGCGAGGTCTGCAGCTCGCTCAGCGCGATGAGCGCCATGGACGAGCAGTCGAGGTCGAGCGTGTTGTCCCAGAGCGACCGGCGGACCCCGCCCGACGCGGCCTGCACGTCGCGCAGGTAGTAGGCGTTGGCGTCGGTGATCAACAGTTGGGCGATGAAGCGGGCGCCGAGCTGAGCCGAGAGCAGCGGGCCAAAGATATCGTTGGGCTCGACGATCCCCTCGTCGCGCAGGACGGTCGCGACCACGGTCAAGGGCATGGCCGACTCCCACGTCGGGTCGGGCGCGGCCCCGAGGATGGCGTTGTGGGTGACATAGCCGCCCGCCACATCGTCGGGCCCCATCAGCGGGACGCCCTGCACCTGCTGGTCCAGCAGGTGCTCCATCTGGTCGGCGAAGAAGGCCTGCATCTGCGCCAGCTTCTCCTGCGCGTCGGCCGCCTGCATCGCGCCCGCGACCTGCCGGCCCGCGCGGCTGTACGCCACACTCAGCCAGGTCAAGTCCGCCAGCCGGACCCCGCCCGCGTCGTCGCGGTTGGCCTCCACCAGCTCGTTCATCGACTGCCAGACCGCCCGCCGCACCGCCGGGTCCGCCTCGTTCATCGTCGCGTACCACGACGACAGCGCGGCCGTGATCACCGCTTCGGTCGAACGCCCCAACCGCGCGTCCGGCTCCTCGCTCGACGTGTCACGGAAGCCCCCGCCGTCCATGTGCAGCGACATCAGCGCCTCGCCCAGCGCCACACGCAGGTCCTCGTCCACCTCCACCGGCGACTCGCACAACGCCAGCAGCAGCAACGCCGCGCTCACCGGCTGTACCTCACCGTTCTGCGGGATCGCGATCGGCACCAGCGACTCCGCCACCCGCAGCGCCCGGTCGGCCCGCACCCGGCTGAGCCGGTCGCCTACTGAGCGCTGCTGCGCGCTCTGGCTCTGCACCATGATCGCGAAGCACGCGAGCGACGCCTGACGCAAACGCGCCAGGCCCGGGTTGATCCGGTCGTACGACGGGTGGTACGGGCCGCGCATGACCAGCGTGCCGTCGTTGAGCACCTCGATCTTGCTGTCCATGTGGCGTGAGATGCGTTCGACGATGCCGTTGAGCCCGCGGGTGTCCAGCGCGCGTCGCGGGACAACGACGTTGCCACGGATCAGTTGACGCGGCGGCTGCGCGGGGCCGGCCTGCAGGAAGTGAACCACCTCGAATCGCTCGAGCTGCGGACCGGCGGGCCGGGCGACATCGACGATGTCCTCGCTCTCAAAGCCCTGGCGGTCGAGCAACTGGACCAGCTGGCTCCGCGGCGAGGTGTTGCGCATCAGCGCGTTGCCCGGCCAGATCAGGTCGCCGCTGGGCATCAGCGAGCCCGTCATCCGCAGGCCGTGGAACCCGGGCACGAACTGGCCAAACACCGCGTCGGCGGGGCCTTCGGCCGGAAGCGTGACCGAGACCAGGTGGTGCCCGATCTGCACATCGATCATCAGCTCGCCGTGCAGGTTCCGCAGCGACTGCTCAAAGATGTCTTCGTCGGTGATGGAAAGCTCGACCGCGCGGCGGCGCTGGGCCCGCTCGACCTCACGCAACGCGTTACGCGTCGCCTGCGCCAGAAGCTGCGCCATATCGACCGATGGGCCCTCGACATCGACCACATCCACCAGGTCCGGCCGAAGCGCCACCCCACGCCCCATCAGCCGGCCATCCTCACGCAGCGTCACGTACACCCCAAACACCCCCGTCAGCGGCGCGGACGGCAGCGCCTCATCCGCCGGGACCCGGCCCGCACGCACCCACCCCTGCACCAGGTAAAACGCCACCTCGCCATCGCTCGGCTCAACCGACGGGGCCGGCCCGACGCCATCGCTGCCATCCAGCAGCCCCTGCCCCGCCGCCGGCGACCCCGCAAGCACGCCACACACCACCGCCAGCCACAGGCCCAGGCACCACCGCCTGTCGCGGGCCCGCGACACACCGGGCCCCGCGGTGTTGCACGCCGGCATCATCCGGCATCCCCCGAGCCCCGACATAACCCGTGAAAAATCGCGCAAATTCATGTAAAAACTCATTTTATTGAAAATTATCAAAAATCGGACTTGGCGTGGCACGGCCATTGAATATACTAGGGCAGAGGCACATCACAAGGACCTGAACCATGTTCCGAATCTTCAACCTCAACGGCGATCAGGCACTGCGACGCAAGAAAATCAACGTCCTCACGCTGCTGACTTTCCTCGCCCTGTGCTAGCTCCCCCAGCATACCCGATCGACACACTATCCCCGAGCCCCGGTTTGCCCCGGGGCTTGTCTTTTAGGTAACGAACCCGTCCACCCAATCGCTGCCTCAAAACATCAACACGGTCTCAAAACGCCGACGCCGACGCCGAGTCCGGGAAGCGTCGGGTCCATCATCAATCCTCGGGCCGCTCACCCGCCGGGGCCATCTTCACGAGCTTGGGATCGAACCGGGCGAGCTTGGCCACCAGGTCGTCTTGGTCGGCCATCACCTGCTCGATGTCCTTGTACACCCCGGGCACCTCGTCGAGACCGGCGGAGAGCAGCGTCACCCCCGCCTTCTCCAGCGTCGGCTTGACGTGGTTCCAGCGGAAGCTGTTCTTCGCCTGCTTGCGTGACATCACCCGGCCGGCACCGTGCGAAGCCGAGTCGAGCGAGCCCGCGCCGCCCTTGCCCACCACGACGTAGCCCGGCGTCGCCATCGAGCCCGGGATGATGCCCAAGACCCCCTCGCCCGCCGGTGTCGCGCCCTTGCGGTGCACGATCATCTCGGCCGACGCGCCGGTGTCGGGATCGATATGCGTTTCCTTCCACGCGAAGTTGTGGTGGTTCTCAACGCCCGCCAACACCTCGGCCCCCAGGTGACGCGAGATCGCATCATGGATACACGCATGGTTCGCGCTCGCGTACTCGCCCATCAGGTTCATCGCCGACCAGTACTCCTGGCCCTCATGGCTATCCATCTCAAGCCAGGCCAGGTGCTGCATCTGCTTGTCCAGCTCGGGGTGCATCAGCATCGCCAGCCGCGAGTAGTGCTCGCAGACCTGCGCGCCCGCGCCCCGGCTGCCCGAGTGCGACAGCAAGGCCAGATACTCCTTCCTGCCCGCTGAAGTGGGCAGGCCCAGCTGCGCAGCGTGTTCTTCGTCCACCGTCAGGACGCCGAACTCGACAAAGTGGTTGCCCGAGCCGGACGTGCCTAACTGCCCGTAGGCCTTGTCCTTGAAGCGTTGGGTGATGGGCGAGACCGACCAGTCGGCGTCCATGACGTCGTGCTCGCGTGGCGTGCCGTGGCCGCCGCGGTCGATGAAGCTCGCGCCCATGCCGAAGCGGGTCTCGTGCTCGAGCGCATTGATCAGGCGGTCGCGGTGGCTATCGAGCTGCGCGGGGGGCAAGTCGAAGACGCTGAGCTTGACCCGGCAGGCGATATCGACACCCACGGCGTAGGGGATCACCGCGTTGCGCGCGGCGAGCACCCCGCCGATCGGCAGGCCGTAACCCAGGTGCGCGTCGGGCATCAGCGCCGCCTGCGCCGCCACGGGCAGCCGGCAGGCGTTGTCCATCTGCTTGATGGCGTTGGCGTCGAGGTCGTCTCCCCACTGCCGATAGGGCGCGGGCTCGGCACGGGGCGGCTGGTCAGCAAACTGCCGGCGGGCCGCGTCGATCCGCCGGTGCTTGGCCATCTCCGCTGCGAGCTCACGGAAGTAGGTGTCTTCGAGCAATGCTTCGGGGTCATCGACAAGCAGCTTGAGCTTGCCCTTGACCTCTTCAAGCGACTGCCCATCCTGCCGCGCCGCCGACGCCGCCCACTTCGCGGGCTTGGCGAGCGCCGTCGGGATGCCGAGTTTTTCGAGTTGCCTGGCTTTCATGCGGGCATGATAAGACAAAGGCCGCGCTACACGAGCACGCGGACTCGATGCCGTTGATCTTTCGGAGATTGCATCGGTCTCACCTACCGCGTGGCGTCATCGAGGTCCGCTTCGAGTTCCAGCGCTTCAAACTGGGCACTCAACACATCCCGCCGAGCTTCCAACATGAGGATCGCCCGCTCGATCGAGGTGCGCTCGGTGTCGGTCCGCAGGCTGTCCTCGTACCGCACTCGTGCCTCAGCCAACTCCGTATCCAAAGCCTCGGCCTGGTCTCGCAGCAACATCACGCGATGGGCCGACGATTCGACCGCGGCGTTGAAGTGATAGCGGGCCATCCGGTCAAACACTTCATCGCGTTCCATCGATAACTGTCCGATCAGTACCTCAACACGCCCCAGTTCAACGCGCTGCCGATCGCCCGCTTCATCCGCCAAGACTACACGCTTGTAGCGAAGCTGACGTAGCTCACGGTCGATCTCCAACATCCTCGGCGACTGCTCGATCTCCAGCATCACTGCGCTGTCCACGGAGAAGTCGCCCATTTCCAACATGTCGCGGTAACGTGCATACGTCGCCTCCGCGCCAGCCAACTCGACCACGACCGCGACTCGAGCCTCCTGCAACACCTGCAAGGCCTGCAACTCGGCTACCGCACTGCCCGGGTGCTCCAGCATAAAAGCCCGTAACTCGGCGGCGTAACGATCGATCTGCTGATGGAGGCGCATCAGGTGCTCTTGATAGACCGCCCGCCGGGACTCATGGTCTGCGGCCTCGCTAGCCCCTTGTTTTGCCACGCGATCGTCAGGCGCAGCAGCCAGCATATGCTCCGTCCCGACACATACCGCCCCCAACACCACCAACACGATCAACCAGCCCGGCAACCTCTGCATCGCATCGCTCCTGTAAATGGGTTCGACAACATCACCGCAGTTTGTTGTATCACGGCCGGCCCCCCGCGGCCAGCATAAAACAGCCCCGCATTCACATGCGGGGCTGGGGTGTTTGTTCTCTGCGCCTTTGCGCCTTTGCGTGAGGCCTTTCCCTTTAGGCCAAAGACGGGTCGAGGTTCTTCACGACATTGACGAGTTCCTGCACGTGGGCGGCGCTCTCGTTCATGAGTTTCTGCTCGGCGTCGTTGAGTTCGCACTCGACGATCTTCTCCACGCCGTTGGCACCCAGCAAGGTCGGGACGCCGACGAACAGGCCGTTGATACCGAACTCGCCCTCGCAGTAGCTGGCGCAGGGGAGGATTCGTTTTTTGTCTTTGATGATGGCCTCGACCATCTGGACCGTGCCGGACGCGGGGGCGTAGTAGCCGGAGGTGCCCATCTTCTTGACGATTTCGCCGCCGCCCTTCTTGGCGCGTTCGACGAGTTCGTTGAGTCGTTCTTCGCTGATGAACTGGGTGACGGGGATGCCGGCGATGTTGGTGTATCGGGGGAGGGGGACCATGTCGTCGCCGTGGCCACCGAGCAGGAGCGCGTTGATGTCCTCGACGCTGTAGCCGGTCTCCATGGCGATGAAGGTCTTGAAGCGGGCGACGTCGAGGCAGCCGGCCTGTCCGATGATGCGGTTGGTGGGGAAGCCGGTCGCCTTCCACGCGGTGTAGACCATGGCGTCGAGCGGGTTGCTGACGAGGATGACGATGGCGTTGGGCGCGTGCTGCTTGATGTTCTCGGAGACGGACTTGACGATCTTCACGTTGGTGCCGATGAGGTCGTCGCGTGACATGCCGGGCTTGCGGGGGAGGCCTGCGGTGACGACGACGACGTCGCTGCCGGCGATCGCACTGAAGTCGTCGGTCGCGGTGATGTTGGCGTCGAAGAGCTCCATCGGGCCGCACTGGGCGAGGTCGAGCATTCGGCCGTCGACGGGGAGCATGGTCGTGCCGTCGTCGAGGGTGCGTGCGAGGTCGACGGCGACGATGTCGCCGAGCTCTTTGACCGCGGACCAGAGGGCGACGGACGCGCCGACGTTGCCGCCGGCCCCGATGATGGAGATTTTTGCACGCTTGGGCATGGTGAGATCCTTGGGGTGGTTAGCTGTGTTCGAGTGGTTGTCGCGGGGCCCAGCGGCCGCGCGGGTTGCCGGGTCGGCCATGATAGCCGCGCCCGATGAGCCCGCAATCAAGGGGGATCGATCGTGCCGCCGACTCGCGTCCCGGGCCGAACCTCCAAACCCTGCATCGTACGCCAAGCCAGGCCTTGGCGCGGCCCAATCCGGGGGTATGCTCGTGCGTCCGGGCCTTCGCAGGCCCGCGAGGACACCGCCATGCGCGAATACGCCCCCCTATCTCGACCCCGGCCCGTCATCGGCTGACCCTGCGCCCTGACGCGGCGCTGCTGCGGCACACCATGCCCTGCGTGCTTCACCGGCACGCGGCGCGATCTTCTCGATGTGTCCCGGCTTCCCGATCCACACCACCCCGCCGCCGACGCCCCGCGCGTCGCGGTGTCCTGCCCCACCGAATGCCGCCAGCACGTTTGGCCGCAAAGGCGTTTCGCTATGAACACGACCAAGACCGTGACCCCACAACCCACGATGAGCCGGGCCGTCGCCCCGGAGGATGTCCGCGTGGGCGATTACATCACGGTGACGCACAAGACCTACCAACTCATCCCGATCGACCTGCTCGATACGTACACCCCAAACAACGATGTGCTCCAGCCGCAGACGATCCGCCTGATCCCGGACGACGCGGGCGTGTGCCATCGCGTGGTCGCGGTGTGCCTGCCGTTCATCCTGACGCGCACCGCGACCGGCGGCCACTCCACGCTCGACGTCCGCCAGCAGACGCTCCGCCGACTCGACAAGCGGTTTGGCAAGGCCGCGTTCCGCGCGATGAAGCCCAAGAAGCCCAAGGACAAGTCCGCGCAAGGCCGATGCCAGTGCGGCAAGCGCAATAAGGACGGTGGCAAGGGCAAGGGCAAAGACCCGGGCGGCGATGAAAACGGGGCGTAGCGCCTGGGCCGATGCCTCGATATGCCGCGGCGTCGTACGCCTATTTGGGTCAGCCGCGGTTCATCAGGTACGTCGGCAGGCCCAGCGCGAGCATCATGAGGGTCACGGCACCGAGCATCATCGCCAGGCCCAGGCCGCGCTGGTCGAGCCAGGCGGGGGAGGCGATACCGAAGACCGGCCCGCGCGGGAGCTCGACGACCACCTCGTCCTCGAAGGGCGTGATGAGCAGCAGCTCGGCGGCGGTGTAGGCGTGCCCCCGCTTGGTGGACTCTTCACGCACGCGGGCGATCATCTCGGCCGTCACGGGCGGGGCGTTGTTGCCCCAGGTCTCGGGGTGCCGGATGTAGGTCAGCACGGCGGCGAGGTCTTCGTCCGTCGCCTCGGGGTGGTTCTTGAACCCCTCCATCGCGGCGGCGACCTGGACCTCGTTGGGCCCGGGGGTGCTGCTATAGACCGTGTTACCGACTTCGATCGGGCCGGTCACCCCGTTAAGGACGATCGCGCCCAGCCGGCGTGCGTTGCCCATGACCCACTGCGAACCCACGAGCGGGGGGGCGACGTTTTCTTCCCCCTCCCCGCTGGCGAGGTGGCACACGGAGCACAGCACGTTGTACTGCTCGCGCCCGCGTTCGAGTACGACGGCGAGCTCTTGGGACACGACGGCCTTCTCGAAGACAAAGACCTCGCCCTCGGCCAGCATCGGCATGTACGGGGCCAACCCCTCGGGCGTCGCCTCGCGCCACTGCACAAAGAGCGCGGGCTCGCCGTCGAGCGGGATCGGGTTTTGCCGCTCGGCGCGGGCCTGCTGCATGCCGCGGAGGATGGCCTGGGTCTGTTCAAGCGGCGCGTCGGGCTGGGCCATGCGGTCGATGAGCATGAGCGCGACGTCTTCCCGGCGGTTCTGGACGACCTTGGCGCCGAGCATCTCAAGCATGCCCAGGCGTTGCTCGGGCTTACCATCAAACATCTCGGAATCGACCAGCGCGAGCAGCGAGCCGATCGACAGGTCGCCGTTCTCGGTGGCTTTGACCAGGGCGGCGGTGAGCTCTTCGGTGATGGGCCCGCCGCCGGCCGCGGTGACGCGTTCGAGCATGACGGCCTCTTTGCCGCGCAGCCCGCTGACGATCGCCCGGCGGAACAAGCTGTCGTCGCCACGCCGTTCGAGGATCGCCAAGAGCAGGTCGTAGCCCTCGGGCGTATCGAGCCCCGCCAGAACCCCGGCCGACAACGCGATCTGCAGGTCAAGCTGCCAGCTACCCACCTCGGCGTAGCCGATGAGGATCGCCAGCGCCCGGCCCGCGTAGTGGCCCTCATCGATCTCGCTGAACTCCTCGGCCAGACGCATCACCTGCACCCGCACGCCGGGGTCCTCGCTCCGCGCCGCGTCTTCAAGCACGGCGATATCGAGCGCATCCATCCCCGCCAGCGTCCACAGCGCATGGATCTGCGCCTGCGGCTGCGAGACGTCGGCCGCCAGCACACGCAGCGCGGGCACGGCCTCGGGGTCGCGTCGTTCGACGAGCAGACGCTGAGCCGTCTCACGCCACCACGCGTTACGGCGGGAGAGATGCGCGACCAGTTCGATGCTCGACTGCTCGCTCATCGCGGGGCGCTCGTCGGGGATGTCGTTGCCGGTGTAGACCACGCGGTAGATCCGGCCCAGCCCGACCGGTGTGTCCAGGCCCCGGCTCAGGATCTGCCGGCGGAGGTAGCTGGTCACAAAGTCGCGGTGCTGGATGATGCCGCGGTACATGTCCACGACGTACAGGCAGCCGTCGGGCCCGGTGTAGCTGTTGACGAATCGGCTGCGTTCGTCGGTCGACGCGAGAAACTCACGCTCGGGATAGGCGTGGGTCGCGGTGATGCGGCCGTCTTCTTCGGCCAGGACCACGCGTTTGAGCAGGTGGCCACAGGGCTCGGGGATAAAGACGTTGCCGTAGAACTCATCCGGGTACTGGTCGCCTCGGTAGATGACGGGGCCGCAGGCGCCGGTGACGGCGGTGAGCTCCCAGTTGGAAGCGTAGCCGCGGTTGATACCGGGCGTGACGCGGATGGGGTGGACCGATCGGGAGGTGCGGTAGATCGGGCGGTTGCCGAAGTCGAAGTTGGGGTTGCGCTGCGTGACGTGCGGGGGCAGCAGCTCGCCGTGGATGAAGTTGGAGTTATCGTTGGCCAAGAGCCGGCCCATGTCGTCCTGCGTGACGCCCCACTGGCCTCGGCCTTCGGTGCGCTGGCGGACCCAGCGCCCGCCGCGGAGCTGGTAGCGCATGTTGCTCTTGGCGTTGTAGTACCAGTTGTCCAAGCCGTAGAGCATCGTGTTGGGTTTATGCTCGACGCTGCCACCCGCGGCGTAGTTGGGGTCGACGACCTGGCGTGCGCCGGCGGTGCCATCAGGGTTGATACGGACGAAAAAGAGCTGTTCGTGGTCGGCGTAGAGGATGCCGCCGGGGGCGAAGGCGATGGTGCGGGGCAGGACCAGGCCGTCGAGGAAGACGGTGCGTTGGTCCATGATGCCGTCGCCGTCGGTATCGTCGAGGATGATGATGTAGCCGACCGGCTCGTCTTCGCCGTTGCCATCGACATCGGGCATGTAGCCGCGCATCTCGCAGACCCAGAGCCGGCCGTCACCGTCCCACGCCATGCAGACCGGGTCGTGGACCAGCGGCTCGGAGGCGATCAGCTGGAGCTCGAAGTCCTCGGCGATCTCAAAGGTCGCGACGGCCTCATCGGGCTCCACCACCGGGGCGGGGGGGATCACCATGTCCGCCGGGGGGTCGTCCATCACGTGCCCCTCGCGGTCGCCCTGCTGGGCCTTGGCGTTTTCCACCGTTGCCGCGAGCACGCCCGCCAGCACCAGCCCCATCAGCATCCATCGCTTCATCCGCATCGACTCGATTCCTATTGAGTAACTGACCTTGCAACCATCCATCAGACCACCCCCAGACCTATTCGGTTACAGGGGTTCAATCCTAACACACGCGTATCAATATAGGCATCGAATGAGAGACTCGGGCAGACCGCCCTGCGCCCCCTGCTACACTGCCCACCCGCCGCAGCACCGCGAGACGGCCGGTTTCGACGCCCCCTACCCCGCCACACGAGGCCCCCGTGAACACCATCCAAGCCAAGCTCATCCCCGGCGAACACCGCATCGCCATCGCCTGCGGCCGATTCAACGAGTTTATCGTCGGCCACCTGCTCGAGGCCGCCCGCGACACCTGGCGGATGCTCGGCGGCGACGACGACCACCTCACCGTCTGCCAGGTCCCCGGGGCGTTCGAGTTGCCCGTGACCGCGAAAAAACTGGCCGAGACCGGTGATTACGCGGCTGTCATCGCCCTGGGCTGTGTCATCAAGGGCGAGACCGACCACTACGACGCGGTGGTCGAGCAGACCGCCAAGGGGGTCAAGGACGTGGGAGTCCAGACCGGCGTGCCTTGCATCTTCGGGGTGCTGACCTGCGACACGCTGGAGCAGGCGATCCACCGGGCCGGGGCCAAGCTGGGCAACCAGGGCCGGTCGGCGATGATGACCGCGGTCGAGATGGCGAACCTGATGGCGACACTGGACAAGGCCGAGTAGCGCCGGCCTGAACAACGTTTACCCAAACCACCCAGCCACGCCATTCCGCGTAACCGTTACGACCGTCACGATTTAGCGCGCGGAACCCTGAAAACCGGAATAATCGCTACAAACGGCCCTGAACGTGGTACACTATCGGACTGTGGGGGACGCTACGGCTGGGGCTTGCGCACCACGCGCTACCTCCTTACCAGCCATCCCGTCCCTATTTTTGTGATTTGGATGCCCACCGACGCAATACTCGGCGGGCGGCCCCTCTTGTGGCACCGTGGAACGTGCCCCTGGAACGGAGAGAAAACATGGCAACCCGAACAATGATCACCGGCGCTGCGCTGGTGGCCGCGACCGCGATCGCGGGCCAATCGCAGGCCACCTTCCACTACCCGCCCCCCCCGCCGTGCCCGCTGGATGGCTGCTACATCATCGGTAGCGCCAACAGCTACCACGGCGACAGCTACAGCAACGACCGCTTCTGGGGCGTGGACTTCGTCTCCGGCTCGTCCAGCGCCTTCATCCAGTCCATCACCATCGACCTCCGCGCCGGGTCCGACTCCGACGCCTACTTCGATCTCTCCGGCGGGGCGTACGGCTCCGGCGGCGCCTACGGCCCGGCGATCGGTTCGCTCAACGGCATCAGCGCCTCCGACGTCAGCTTCACCCCCGAGAACGGCGACAGCTCTACCCTCACACTCACCTTCGACGCAGGCACCTTCGGCGTCGGCGACAGCATCCGCTTTGGCGCCGACACCGACCGCCTGGGCGATGATCGGGGCGATGATCCCGGCCGGCGTGGCGTTGGCTTCACTGTCACCTTCGAGGACGGCTCGAGTATCACGACCTCCTTCTTCAAGACCTCGCACAAGAGCTCCAACGCCATCGTCGCGGGCGACTGCCCCGTCGGCGTCCCCACGCCCAGCGCGGCCGCGATGGGCCTGGCGATGGTCGGCGGCCTCGGCCTCCGACGCCGACGCAAGTCGGCCTGACCCTCGGCCAAACGCAACCCGCAACCGATCCTCAAGCGCCCGGCCAACGCCGGGCGCTTGTCTTGACGGGGTGGCACGTCCCGGACTCGACTCCCTGGCGGCGTGTCACCTTGTCTCTTTAAACCCACCCCGCCGCCTTCCAGCAGAATCTCCCTGCCCGACGCCAGCCGCCCAGCTACACTACCGCGATGCCCAAACGCCGTGACATCCGACGACTCGCCATGCAGGTCCTCTACCAGTTGGACCTCTCCGCACTGCACAACCCACCCTCCGCCGAGGACCTCGCCCAGTCTCTGGACGACGAGCACGACAGTGACGCAACCCGTGTCCTGGCCGCCGAGGTCGCCCTGGCCGCGTGGGCGTGCCACCAGGACGCCGACGCCCGCGTCGCCGCCCTAGCCCCCGACTGGCCCACCCACCGCCAGCCGCCGGTGGACCGCGCGATCCTCCGCCTGGCCTACTACGAGATCGTCTCGGGCCACGCCCCCGCCAAGGTCGCCATCAACGAGGCCGTCGAGCTCGCCAAGGCCTACTGCGCCGAGCAGACCCCCGCCTTCATCAACGGCGTGCTCGACAAGGTCGCCAAGCAACACGCCAGCGACGACCCCGACCACGCCCCCGAGCCCCTCCCCGCACCGCCCGCCAAGCCCCAGGCCGACGCCTGGCTCGACGACGCGGTCAACGGGTAGGCCGGCCTGCGTAGCGGCGTGCCGACGGCTGAACGCTGCCCCGCACGGGCGCGACCCCCGCTCTTTCCCCTCGACCTTCCGACCCCAAACTTCCGACGACTTCCCATGGGCCTATTCCGCTCCACCATCGACAAGCTCGCCAAAGGGCTCCGCAAGACGCGCGAGGGCACGGGCGTCGCCATCACCACGATCCTCTCGGGCAAGCCGCTGAGTAAGCAGCTCCTGCGCGACCTTGAAAAGGCCATGATCCAGGCGGACATCGGCATCAAGACCGCGATCGAGCTGCGCAAGGACATCGAGGCCGCGTGGGAGCGTGGCGAGATCAACACCGGCGACGACGCGCTGCGCGACCTCAAGAGCCAGCTCACCGCCTACTTCCCCGAGGAAGACCGCTCGCTCCACATGGCCAAGCCCGGCGAGGGGCCGACCGTCATCCTCGTGTGCGGGATCAACGGCGCGGGCAAGACCACCTCGATCGCAAAGATCTGTAAGTCCCTGCGCGACGAAGGCCACAGCGTCCTGCTGGGCGCATGCGACACGTTCCGCGCCGCCGCGGTCGAGCAGCTCGAGGTCTGGTCGGGTCGGCTGGGCGTCGAGGTCGTCAAGGGCCAGCAGGGCGGCGACCCCGCAGCCGTGGCGTTCGACGCGACCCAGGCCGCGATCGCACGCAAGGCCGACGTCCTCATCCTCGACACCGCAGGCCGACTGCACACCCAGTCGCACCTCATGGACCAGCTCGCCAAGATCCGCCGTGTCGTTGAAAAACAACTCCCCGGCGCGCCACACGAGGTCCTGCTCGTCATCGACGCGACCACCGGGCAAAACGGCGTCAACCAGGCCCGCGAGTTCGCCCAATCCACCGAGGTCACCGGCATCTTCCTCTCCAAGCTCGACGGCAGCGCCCGCGGCGGCATCGTCATCGCCATCCGCGAACTGCTCAACCTCCCCGTCAAGTTCATCGGCGTCGGCGAAACCCCCGACGACGTCGAACCCTTCGATCCCCCGAGCTTCGTCGAAGCGATGTTCAAAGCGTAGGGGGCAGGGGATAGGGTCTAAGGGCTAGGGGCTAGGGGCTAGGCATGAAACTCCTCAGCATGACCAACGACGCACAACGCCCAGACGACTAACCAACACAAGCGAAGTCGAAGCTCCGAGTCTTAGACCCTAGCCCTTAGACCTTCGCCCCTACCCACTCCACACCATGACCGAGCCGCCCGCGTCGAGCAAGACCCCCGCGCCCCGCCGGGCCCCTTCGCGCGAGATGTTCGGCGGGCCGATGCTCGGGGTCGCGGCGTTCCTCGTCGTGGCGGTGCTCCTGGGCTGGGGGCTGACCAAGCTCTTCAACCTCCAACTCGCCAGCACGGTGCAGGACGCGACGCAGTCGGCCGTCGAAAACGGCTTTGGCGCAGACACGGTCTACACACTCCAGCGCGGGCTCCTGGTCGGGCAGACCACCGGCCGGGTGATGCTGCTGTACCCAAGCCGAGACGACCTGCCCCCCGCCACGCCCAACCGCCGATTCACCCCGACCCTGGCCCAGTTCGAAGCCGACCCCGCGAAGTACCCCGACATCGCCGCGATCATCCCCGCCGGCACGCGTGTGCAGTTCCCCGGCATGACGATCGATCTCGACAACCGCCAGACCGCCGTCCACCTCGACGCGGTGATCCTCGACGGGCCCTACGCCGGCCAACACGTCACCGCCATCTACCTCGAAACCCGGGAGGGCACGCCCAACGGCGGCCAGCGCGTCGTGCCCCGCACCGACCTGCTCACGCCAGAACCCGCCGACCCCGCCCCATCAGCCGACCCGGATGAGCCGATACAATCAGTGGCCCCGCAGAATCCGCCGTCTTCCGAGCTTGATGTATGAACCAGACGCCCGACCCCAACACGCCGGCCGACCCACCCGCGGACGGCGACGACCGCGTCAGCAAGCTCATCGACGCCGTCGTGGGCGATCACGTCAGCACGCCTCAATCCGGCGCTTCGGGCGATACGGCTGAGCCAGCAAGTGACACCGCGCAGCCGACCCCGTCCAGCGATACCAAACCCAGCGACGAGTCAAGCAAACACCACAAGGACAAAGACGAGCCCGAGCACAAGACGTTCGCCGGCTACCTCTGGCACAAGTGGATCAAGCCCGTGGGCTCGGTCTTCCTCATCGTCGCCATCCTCCGCTCCACGCTGATCGACTGGAACGACGTGCCCACCGGGTCGATGGAACCCACCATCCTCGTCGGGGACCGCATCCTCGTGAACAAGACCGCCTACGCCCTGCAGGTCCCGCTTTCGGGGCCGAAGATCGGCGTGCCCTTCACCGCGCTGCAGTGGGACAACCCGCTCGATGGGCTCCCGAGCTGGCAGTGGGGCAAGCCCGTCCGTGGCGATATCGTCACGTTCTGGAACCCCGCCACCGGCATCCGCATGGTCAAGCGCATCGTCGCCGAGCCCGGCGACACCCTCGAACTCCGCGGCGGCATCATGACCCTCACCCCCGCCGACGGCAGCGCGACCACCGCGACCTACACCGACACCACGCCCTTCCCCGCCAACACCACCATCGTCGGCCAGGACCGCAACGGCGACGACGTCGTCCGGCAGACCGAGGACCGCGAAGAAACCCTGCTGGGCGAAACACGCTCGATCCAGCACATCCGCCGACGATGGATCGAGAGCTGGGGCCTGCTCCGATTGCCCGACGGGTCGGAGGTTTTTGCGGCCGATGGCATCGTCGCACGCGATGCCCGCAACCAGACACTCGATGTCAAACCCCACCAGGAAGACACCGGCACGTACTACCGCATCGAGGGCGAAGGCGTCCCGCTGTCGCGCATACAGCCCAACCCCGACGCCGGCTTCACCCTCCTCGCGATCCAAGGCGGCGCGCCGTTCATCAACGGCGAATCCGTCAGCTACAACGCATTCGCCCAGGCCTACCTTGAACCCATCGCTAAGCAAGGCCCGGTGGATTTCAACGGCACGATGATCGGCGTCCAGGGGCACGAGTGGACCGTCGACGGCGAAGTCGTCAGCTCCGAAGCCGTACGCGTCGCGATGGTCGAAGCGGGCTTTGGCGGCGACACCCCCCAGACCCTGACCCCCGCCCACCAGCAGCTGCTCGCCCGCTACAACCTGCTGCACACACTCATGCTCTCCAGCTTCGGCCCGGTCACCATCGGCGACGACGCGTACTACATGATCGGCGACAACCGCAACAACTCCACCGACTCACGCTTCTTTGGCCCCGTCCAACGCAGCGAAATCACCGGAGAGGCCATCGCCATCCCCGCGTCGTTCCACGGCCGAATCCGCGACCTCAAACCCAACTGGTCCCGCTGGTTCCGCGGATTGGAGTGACCAATTCTCGCGTCGGGTGGGTGGAGCGAGTCCGCGAGCGATACCCACCACGGGTTGCCAACCCAATTCCCTGCGCGCGGTGGGTAGCGCTCGCGGACTCGCTTTACCCACCCTACGTTTCGGAATCCAGCCACAACGTCACCGGCCCGTCGTTGCACAGCGACACTTCCATATGCGTCCCAAACCGACCGGACGCGACGCGTGAGACGCCGAGCTTGCGCAGCGCCTCAACGAAGTAATCACACAAAGGGGAAGCCACCTCGGGTCGCGTCGCGTCGATGAAGCTGGGTCGGTTCCCCTTCTTCGCGTTGCCCATCAGCGTGAACTGCGACACCACCAGCGCCCCGCCCGCAACCTCCAGCAGCGAGCGATCGAACTTGCCTTCGGCGTTGGGAAACAGCCGGAGGTTCACGATCTTCTTTGCGAGTTTGTCGGCCGTCTGCTCGGTGTCGTCGTGCCCGATGCCGACCAAAAGCAGGTAGCCCGCATCGATCGTGCCAACCGTCTCGCCCGCGACCACGACCGACGCATGCGACACCCGCTGCAGCAACACCCGCACGCTACTCGCCCCCCAACAGCACGCCCGTCTGCATCGGCTTGTAACCGATCCGGTGCGTGTTGACTTCGAGAAAACGCATGTTACCCGGCGTGTCGATCGCCCCGCCGGTGTACACCCGCCACGGCCCCATGTCCCGCCGACTCGTGCCCAGGCGGTACGCGATCGAAGCGCCCTCGGTGTCGCACGACAGCTCAAAGCGGTAGAACATCCCCCCGCCCTGCTGGAGGATCTCGTAGTCGACCTGCCCCACCGCCGTCGTCGGCTGCTCGCCATCAGGCGGCCAAAGATGCTCACGCACCAGCACGGTCTCGGGCAGCACAAAACCCAGGTCGCCGGTGTCTTCGATCCATGCGTCCAGTGCCCCGCGCAAGGTGTCGATGCGCTGGGCATAGTCCGGGTCTTCGGCGAGGTTGTGCACCTCCCACGGGTCACGCTGGGTGTCGTAGAACTCCTCGCGCGGGCGCTGCGTCGCCGACATCTGCCACTGCTCGGGCGTCGTCTGCGCCCCCGGCTCGCGCAGCGCGTACAGGTCGTGCGTCATCGGGATCCGCTCGCGATACGCGTTGGCGATGATGTAGGGCTGGTCCGTGATGTCGTTGCGCACATACCGATATCGGCCGTCGCTGACGCTGCGCACCCGGTCGTACACGGCGTCGAAACGGTCGGCGTGGCTGTAGGCGTAGCCCCGGCGGTAGTCGTTGCGTTCGTAGGCGTATTCGCCGAGGAAAGGCGTGCCATCGAGCCGGTCGTCCGGCTCGATGCCCGTGAGTGAGAGGACGGTTGGGCCCAGGTCAACAAAGCTCACGACCGTGTCGTCGGTGGTGCCCGCGGCGTGCTGGTCGGGGTCGCGGATGATGAGCGGGACGCGTGTGCCGGTGTCGTAGCACGAACGTTTGCCGCGCGGCAAGCCGACGCCGTGGTCGCTGTAGAACATGACGATCGTGCTGTCGAGCAGGCCCGCCTCTTCGAGCTCGCGCAGGCGATCGCCGATCCATCGGTCCATCGCGGCGATGTTGTTGTACGTACGGGCGATCGCATCGCGGACCGCAGGCGTGTCGGGGTAGAACGGCGGGATGGACACATCCTCGGGCGCGACGGCCTGGGGGCGGCGATGCGATTCGGGGAAGGCCTGGCTCTCGTGCGTGCCGCCGTGGTTGAACACCGCGAAGAACGGCTGGCCCTCGGCGCGGTTGCGCCAGTGCGCCTGGTTGTTCGATGCATCCCACACCCCGACCGGGCAGCGGAACTGGTAGTCCTGCTTGCTGTTGTTGGTGCAGTAGTACCCGGCCGCGCGGAGGTGCTCGGGGAAGCAGCGGACAAACGCGGGGGGCACGGCCTCGTAGCCGGGGATGTCGGCGTAGGCCTCGGGGTCTTTCTCGATCGCGGCGGGGCTGGGTTGGCCGTTGCGCATCTGCATTGAGCCGATACGGGTCGCGAACATGCCGGTGATGATGGACGACCGGGCCGGGGCGCAGACCGGCGAGGTCGCGAACGCGTTGGTGTACCGCACACCCTGCTCGGCAAGACGGTCGAGGTTCGGGGTCGGCACGGTGTCGTCGCCGTAGCACGCGAGCCAGGGGCTCATGTCTTCGACGACCAGCCAGACGATGTTGGGTGGCTCGGTCTCCTGCGCCAGCGCGGCGTGTGTTGGGGCGACCCACCCGAGCAGGACACAAACCAGTAACTTCAAACCATACGGCATCGCGGGCTCCTCGTCCGGGTAGTGAGACGCGATTGTAACCGCGGCATATGAGCCACCACGCCAACAACATGCCGCAACTGCGAGCAGCCGGCGGCCTACGAACGCCGGACCAGGCACACCACTTTCGCGCGGGGGGCCGGCGCCGGTAGGCCATCGGCGATTCGTTGTCGTCAAGCGTTCGCGTGCGGCCAGGCCTACGACGGGTCAGTCACCCGGCCCATAAACAGGATCGCGCCGCTGCGGTTGTCGCGGATCAGGTAGACAAACGGGTGGTCGGCCCGGAAGTCGAAGACCGCTTGGGGCGGCGGGGCGGACGCGACGCCCGCGGCGAAACCCGTCGCGGCTGCGGCCTCGGTGCCGTTCTCATCGACCGCGATAAAGGCCTTGTGGAACGCGCCGGTGATGTAGATCGACTCGCCGTCCGCCGAGTCGCTGATGCCGGTGAAGTCGGCTCGTCCGGGGTCGAACGCACGCTCCATCCCCATCGCCTTAAGCGCGGGGATCAGGTCGTAGTCCAGCGTCATCTCCCACTTAGGCAGCCAGACATTCGTCGTCTGGTACGCGAGTGCATCAATCGTCTGCGCAATCAACTCGGGCGTGAGCCGGGCTTCCAATTCGCCAATCCCATCGACCGTGTCGGGCAGCAGGACGACCATCGACAGGTCACCGCCCTGGTAGTTCAGTTGCAGCGCGTCGTAGCCGTCGAACGTGCCGACCCTGAAGCGCTCTTCCCGGTGACGCATCAGCGGGACGTCGACGCTATCGCCTTCCGCGTCGCCCGCGAGGTAGAACGTGCCGTCCTGTGTTGCGCGTTCGGCGAACGTGTTGGCCCATTGAGCTTTGAAGTAGATCGCGTTGACCAGCACCAGCCGGGTGAGCGCATCCACCGAGCCCTCGGGCATCAGCCCTTGGATGCGGTCGTGCGTGCGGTCGGCGACCCAGTCGTTGATCCGTGTGCGTTGCGCCTCGGCGTCGGCTTTGAAATCCACCAACTCGAGGCCGGCGTCGTAGTGCGCGTCGAGCGTCTGCGTAAACGCCGGGGCGAACGGCATCGATTGCTCGCCCCATAGTGCGTTGGCGACCGCGAGCTCGTAGGGCTCATCGTCGCCGTTGAACGACGCCAGCAAGCCGCCCATCGCGCGGTGGTACTGCGGACGGCCCCAGTCGCCGATGTCCGACGATACTCCCAGCATGTGTTCGAACTCCATCCGCGTTTCGCCACGAGCCCCCTCGTACGTAAGCGACAGCGCGGCCGCGATGCTCATCGGCGAAAAGAACACGTTGTCGGCTTCGCCACCCCCGGCGACAAGCTCGCGGTACAGGCGTATCGCCAAAGCGTTGTTACCCTCCGTGACGAGCTGCGTCCCCCAGGCGTCGTCGGGCGCGGGCTCTTCTACCCCCGATGCGTCGCAGCTCAAATTCATCGCAATCGCTCCAAGCAGGGCGGCGGTCGGTAGCAGGGCAGAGCGGATTCGCATGGTGGGCTCCAGTCTCGGTGCGGTCAAACAGCGGCCCGGCCTCGGGCATACGCTTGGACGCACCGCCGAACGACGGGTTCCATCACGACTCAAAGAATCGCCGCACCGCGATACGGCTAAAGACTTGCCACCGACGCACAGCCCCAGGCGGTTTAGTAGAGGGTGCGGAGGTTGTACCGACGGCGGAGCTGGTCGACTTCGCGGAGCAGCTCGGGGCGTTCGCCTTCCTGGATGATGCGGCTGTAGAGCGCGTGGAGTTTCCAGAAGGCCCAGTCGGTCGCGATCTGCTCGTCGCCTTCGCCGGCGCGGGCGATATCGCGGGTGAAGGTGAAGGCCACGGGTGCCCCGCCGCTGATACCGGAGATCTGCATGGTGAAATCGTCGGCGTCGTTGTATCGGCCAAAGACGCTGAAGGTCTCGCCCTGGTGGATGTTGGGCAGGTCGCCGGGGAAGACGGTGTTGGCGTCCAGGCTGGCGACGTCGAGAGTGACGTTGCTGATGATCGGGTATCGCAGCCGGCTCATGAGGTCGCCGATGACCTGCGCGGCCTGGTCGCGCCGGTCCGCGTAGACGGAGAAGCCGCGGTTCCGGTAGGCCAGGAAGTTGAGCAGCTCGCGGTTCTGTGTGGGCCCGACGCCGACGCAGTAGATGCCGGCGATCAGGTCGTTGTCGCGGGTGATGAGGTTGATCAGGTCGCGTGTGCTGGTGACGCCGCGGGTCGATTGGCCATCGGAGATCAGCACGAGTTCGTAGACACGCTCGCTCTGCACATCGCGGACCAGGAGCTGGCGCATCGCGGCGTTGACATCGGTGTAGCCGATCGACTCGGCGGCGGCGAGGAACTCGACCGCGGCGGCGCGGTTCGCGGCGTTGGCCTCCACCGTGCCGTCGTCCGAGAGCAGGCTCACCCGGTCGTTGAACAGCACGATGTTGAACCGGTCGCCTTCGTTCAGCGTCACCAGCGACTCGCGCACCCCGCGTGTGACCTCGGCCACCCACGACGCGGGCACACTCGACGACGTGTCGATGATAAAGATCACGTCCTTCGGGCTGGTCTCAAGCTTACGGAGCGAACGCTGCGCGGTGATATCGACGCGGAAATAGCCGGCCTCGGTGGGGTTACCGCGCCGGTCGCGTGGCTGGTAGCGGGTCACGCGGTAGGCGAAGTCGTTGTCGAGGTTTTCGGGGACGACGATGTCGGTGGTATCGCCCAACGCGAGCTCGACAAAGTCGAGCGGGAGGGCTTCGAGGTCCGGCACTACGCCGGGCAGCTCTTCGAACCCCTGGCGGGGCCCGTCGAGGACCGGCCGATCAACGAGCGAGCCGCCCCCGCCGGGCGTGCGGCGCGGGGCGGCACCGGCGCTATTGAGCGCGTTGCCCGCGAGCCCGGCGCTGCCGCTTTGCGTGGTCCCCTCGCCGGTGCCGCGGCCCTCACCGATGCTGTCGCCATACTCCAACTCGTCGGGCGCACCTTCGAGCTGCGAGAGCACATCGTCACCGAGCACAAACGCCGGCAGGTCGATCTCCAGCCCCTCGGCCATGCCCTGGAACGGCTCCTCGATCGGCCGCAGCTCAAGCTCAAGCTCCATCGGGTCGCCCCCCAGCTCCGGGGCCCGCATGTCCAGCAGGCGCTCGGACAGCTCTTGGGCCGACGGGGCTTGCGCCGCCTCCGTCATGCTCGGGCCCTCCAGCGACACCGCGACATAGTCCGACGCCGCCCGACGGACACGCACCGCATCCGTCGCCTCACTCACCTCGGGCATCGTGCCAAACGGCTTGTTCCACGCCCACACCCCGAGCCCCGCATGCAGCACCAGACTCAGGCCAAGACCGACCAGCAGCACCTTGCCCGGCGCGGTCACCACTCGGCTCGGCGTGAAATGGTCGGGTTCGGTCAGCGGCATATCAGGTCCGGGTTCAGGTTCGGTGGCTCGGCGAGACATCTGTGTGCTGATTCAGACGCGCAACGGCGTCGAGAGTTCATGGCAAGCCGGCGGATCGGCCTCACCATCTACCGATCGGCCCGTCGGCTAACGAATCGTACGCAGCAGGGCCGCCGCCCGGTCGCGCAACGCCTCATTTTCCGCACGATCCGACACATGCCGCAGCAGCGTCGCCGCCGACTCCGTCTCGTTACGGCCGATGTGCAGCACCGCTCGGGCGTAATCCGCGTAGAGCGACTCGGGATACTTCTCGATCAATTCGCCCAGCAGCGTGCTCGCCTGCTCGGGCTCGCCCATCGCCTGAGCGACCTCGTAAAGCTCGATATACGAACGCTGGGCCAGGTCCTCCCCCGCGCGGTCCGCATGCAGCAGCACCACCATCTTCAGCACCCGGCGGGCCTCGGTCAGTTGCTCTCGCTCCCCGGCCGTGTCTTCTCGCTGACGAAGCTGCCCGGCGAGCTGTCGACGCACCCCGCCCGATTCATACAGCGCCTGCGATGCGATCCGCTGGCTCCGATCGGAGTTGATGAGCCCGGCCAGCTCCTGCAGCGCCGCTTGAAGATCACCCTTGGCCCGCAGCGTCCGCGCCAGCTCAAGCCACGCGTCGAGCGTCAGCCGTTCACTCACCGCACGGAGTTCTTCGAGCACCTGGGCCGAGGCGTCGTAGTCGCCCGCGACCCGCAGCGCAACGCCGCGCAGCAACTGGGCGTCCTCGGCCCGGGGGCCCTCTTCAAACCCTTCGAGGTACCGCAGCGCCGCGGCCGTATCCCCACCATCCAACGCCACCTGCGCCAGCCAGTAGCGCTCGGCCTGGGACAGCCCGTCGAGCCCAACCGACTCCTCCATCTCTCGCCTTAGCGCGAGGGCGCGTTCGCTGTCGTCGTGGTCTTCGTAGTACTGCGCCACGATCCGCATCGCCTCGATCCGCGCGGGCACCGCCAACGCGTCCGACCGCGCCGCCTCGAGCAGTAGCGGCACCCCGCGGTCCGGGTCGCCCAGCTTCATCCGGATCAGCCCGCGCTCGAGCGACGACTCGGCCCGGTACGGGTTGAGCGGGTGGCGGTCGGCCAGGCGGTCGTGCGCCGCGAGCGCATCGTCGAGATTCCCCAGGTAGCGCTCCGACACCGCCAGGCGATACAGCGCCTCCTGCTCGACCTCGGGCGTCCGCAGCGCGGCCTCGCGCACCGCGAGCACCTGCTGGGCCAGCGTCTTGGCCTCGTCATGCTCGGCCAATGCCGTCGCCAGCTCGATCAGCCGGAACGTCGCCTGGATCGCGGTCGGGTTGGGGGCATCGACCGTCGCCAGGTACGCCCGGTAGTCGCGCGCGGCGGGGCCGGCCTGGGCGTGGGTCTCATACAGGTGTGCCCGGCGGAGCAGCGCCTGCTGGTAGTACGGGCTGGTCGGGCCCTCCTCCACAAACTCGGTCAGGCGTGCCGCCCCGCGCTGGACCTGGCCCTGCTCGGCGTCGGCGGAGGCCTGCATGAAGGCGAGGTCGACCTTGAGCGCCGAGTCGGGGTAGTGGCGGACCAGCAGCCCGATCGTCTGCGCCATCGCTGCGTGCTCGCCCAGGTGGTACTGGCTGACCGCGAGCTTGTAGAGGACCTTTTCCTGCAGCGGGATCGAGCCATCCCCGCGGGAGACGGGCAGCAAGAGCCCGACCGCCTGTTCGTGGTTGCCCAGTTCCTGCTGCGCCGAGCCCGCGAGGTACCACGCGGCGAGGCGGTCCTGCACGGGCAACGCCTCACGGAAGCGTTCGAAGGTGCGGAGCAGGTCGTCGTATTTCTTTGCACCGAACTGTGCCCAGAGCGTGCCGACCACCGCCGGGGCGAAGTGCGTCGAGCTCTGGAACCGTGCGACGACCTGGCCGTAGTACGCGATCGCGTCGTCGTAATGGCCTTGGTTGTAGGTGATGTCGCCGGCGAAGCGTGCGGCCTCGGGCGTGGTGTCGGGGTTCTCGACCGCGAGGCAGCGTTCGAGCGTCGCGACCGCGTCGTCCGGGTCGTCCATCAAGGCCTGCACCTTAGCGAGGTCGAGCAGCGCGCGGGCACGCATGGGGGTGTCGAGTGCGGCCGCATCCGCGAGCGCCGTCGCCGCTGCTTCGAGGTTATCCGCGCCGCGGTACGCCAGCCCGCGCAGGTAGAACGCCGACACCGCGACGCGTGGCTCGAGCGCATCGGTATCGATCCCCTCCAGCGACGCGAGCGCCTGCTCGTATCGGCCAAGGTCGCTGAGCACCTGACCGTGCAGCAGGTCCACCGCGTAGCTCGGCACAAGCGTCGGGTCGGCCGCGCCGGCAAGCAACGCCGAGGCACGCTCGTTCTGGCCCTGCTTGCGGTACAGCAGCGCCCGGTAGTACTGCGCATCGCCCAGCTTTTCGCCGTCCGGGAACGACCCGAGGTACTCGTCAAACTCCTGGGCCGCCTCGTTGAAGTCCCCCCGCTGCAGCAGCTTGTACGCAAACAGAAACTGCTGGTGCTCCGCGTCCGTCTGCGCTTGGGCGGGCGACACGGGCAACAACACAAACAGCGCAACGGCCGTAAGAATCAGGCCGCGCACAAAACCCGGGCATCCCACGGCACGCCCCTTGGACATCGGACATCGCACCTCGAACATCACTCCGCTCCTACCCCACTGAGCTGGATATCTTCGAGCCCGACGGACCGCGCCGTGTCGAGCACTTCCATAAACAGGCCATAATCCCCGCCCCGATCGCCGCGGATGATGACGGTCTGGTCGGGGTCGACCTCGACGAGGGTCTGCAGCTCGCCGCGCAGCGTATCGAGGGTCAGGCGTCGCTGGCCCAGGAAGATCGTGCCCTCGGCGTCGAAGCTGATAATGATCTTGAGCCCCTCGGCCCCGCCGACCTCGCCCGAATCCATCGCCGGCAGCCCCACGTCCACCATCAGCTCCTGCTCGCGCATCGAGTAGGTCGACATCACGAAGATCAGCAGCAGGAACAGCACATCCACCAGCCCCGCCAGAGGCAGGACAGGCCTTGCGCGTTCCCGTGATTCGGCTGCGAAACCCATCGATCGCACTCCCTAGGCGGGTCAGTCTTCCATCGCCTCATCGATCCGGTCGGTCGCGCGGCGGCGCGGCGTCCGGGGCCGGGTCTTCTTCGGGGCAGACGCCGGCTCGCTCTCGTCACGCTTGATGTGGTCGGCGATCATGTGCACCGCCTGCTCCGCGTCGGCCAGCGTCCGGGTCGCACGCGACTTCACCACCGCGTACAGCACCGTCACGAAGATGCCCACGGAGAGCCCGAACATCGTCGTCGACATCGCCTCACCCACCCCGCCCGCGAGGAGCTGGGCGCTGATGCTGCCCGACGTGATCTCGAGCTCGCTGAACACCTTGATCATGCCCAGCACCGTGCCCAGCAGCCCGAGCATCGGCGCGACGTTGCTGATGTCTGCGAGGTAACTCACGCGGTTCCACAGGACGTCCGCCTGGCGTCGGCCCTCGACGTCGATCATGTCGAGCATGATGCCGTGCTCCTGCTCCGCGTTCTCGACACAGCGCTGCACGATGTCCGCGACGAACACGCCCCGGCTGCGGCGGCAGACATCGCCGGCCCGCTCGTAGTCGCCCCGCAGGATCAGCTTGACCACCTCATCGACCAGCGCGGGCGGCGCCATCGTGCGGTTGTTGATCGTCAGCATGAACCAGATAAAGAACATCACCGCGAGGACAGAGAGCCCGATGATGATGCCGTTGATGATGGGCGAAAAGCCGTAGAGCTGGCTGATGCGGTAGAGCGGCTGCTTGCTGAGTGTGGCGTCCTCGCCGGCGTCGGCCTCGGCGG
>JBITAC010000031.1:0-3300 GCA_044439905.1 Phycisphaerales bacterium JB063
CCTCGGCTGATTGCATACAACAACCTAAGTCTCTCTCAAGCCCTTCGCGATGCGAGGGGCTTTTTTATGCACGTATTCACGGTGCGTTTCATGTACACTGCACGCGGAGGCGTTCGTCTCTGCGGGGTAAAGACTATCAACATCAGAGAACCTTTCGCTTGTCGCAGCGGCGTTACGCGTAGAGAACTGCTGGATGTCATCGCGATCATCGCGCTGCTCATCGGCATCCTCCTGCCCGCGCTGGCCAAAGCGCGCGACTCGGCGCAGGCGATGGTCTGCACCAGCAATCTCCGCCAGCTCGGCATCGGGTTTGTTTCCTACTCGCTCGACAACGAGGTCATCCCGGGCACCTACCCGCACGGCAGGGCCGGGGGTGAATGGGAAGGCAACCTCGACTGGTGCGGCAAGAACAACGACACATACCTGGACAACCCGGATCAGTTCAACCACCCGTTCCAGACGTCCGTGCTCTTTGACTACTTCGACGAGACCGACCACATCCTCGAGTGCCCCACCGCCAAGCGCCTCGCGAACAACCTGTACGACTACTGCATGCTCGGCGGAGCATCTGGCGCACGCACCGATCTCTCGTGGGATTTCCTGTACCTCACCAACCCGCGCAGTCCTCGGAGCGATCTCAAGAAGATGCAGGGCATCGTGCTGCTCGTCGAGGAGCACGACCTGATCTTCAACGGCATGTACGACGACGCGATGTGGTCAAACCGCGATCAGATCAGCCAGCGGCACTCGGGCAAGGGCAACATCCTGTACCTCGACGGGTCTGTCGGATCGTGGGAACCGCCCACGGGCAAGCTCCCCGATGTCGAGGAGAACGACGATTTCAACGCGCTCGACTTCCGGGTCCGGTTCCGGGGACGAAACCGTGTTTGTGACACGTCTTCGATCGATCAGTATGGCTGGATCAACCACCCGATCTAGTGCGAGCGGGCATCGTGGCAAGGCCTTACACTCGCGGCCATGCCCTCACTTCTCACGCTGTACATCGCGATGTCGCTGGCACTTCTGTTCGGTGCCGGGATGCTCCATCTGATTCCGCGGCTCGGCCCTGCGGGCAAGTCGCTGAGCGCCTGGCTCTGCCGAGCGCCGGGTCTTGACATCATGATCGCGTACTTCACGGTTGTTCCGATGATCGTGGGCCCGATCATGGGCGCGCAGTATCACGCCGATTGGTGGGGATGGCTCGCTGGTCTTGGCGTGGGCGTCGGCGCACAGGTGACGATGGTCATGGCGTGGACCGTGCTTCACGAGTTAGCCAACCGCAAGCACCTCAAAGGACCGCGCATCGTCAGCAACATCAACAGGCGCGTCGGGCGCGTTCGCAACCACGCGGCGGTGTGGACCACGGCGCTCGCGGTGCCGCTGTTTGCGCTCGTGAGGCTCGCCCAGTACATCGTGTACCCCCCACTGACGTGGCTCATCAAACTCCCCAAGCACAACTCGGGCGACTGGGTGAACGTGAGTCGGCATAAGTTCGAGGGGCTCGTCGGGCACGACCTCATCTGGTGCCTCTACTGCGACTGGATGACGGGCATCTGGTCGCTCGGCACGGAGATGCTCCGCAACGTCGAGAGCTTCTGGTGCCCGATCCGGTTCGACTCGACCAAGAAGTGTGCCAACTGCGCGATCGACTTCCCCGACCTCGACAACGGGTGGGCCCCCGCCGACGGCACGATGGCGGACGTGGACAAAGCTCTCAGCGACCACTACCCCGCGCCAAACGGTGACAACTCGTGGTTCGGGCATCCCGCGAGGCTTACCGTCGAGGGTGAGCGTGTCGAGGATCGCTGATTGTCTGTATTCTGAATACGATGGGATCATAAAAAAACTGCCGACCCGTTGTGGGTCGGCAGCCGTAGGAAACTATTTCCTGCTTTATTGATTGGGCTGCACCAACGGCATCCCGTCGGCGGCCGTTACCGGCGCAGCCCTTTCATACAGTCACAATAGATCACTGAATCACCTCCCATCAGAACGTGTCACCCCAGCAGTCGCGACGCTGTGAGAGTCGCCGCCGGGTTCCTTTTCCACGGGCCGTCGCCCGCGGCTCATCGCCCGGTGCCCGGGAAGACACCGGTCGTGGCGAACCGACCAACTGCTGGTTGCCGGGTTCTCCGGGCCAGCCGAGCGGGTCTGCCGTCCGCCATGCACAAGATATCGCAAATCCGGCCCTTGCGGTTTCACAATCCGCCGGACTCTTTGCACAACACCCGTTTGGGGGCTCTGAGAGCGTTCCGGGCTTAGTCCTCGAACTCGGAAAACGCCCCCTTGGCGTCCTGCTCGTCAAGGTAGGCCTGGAACTCGCCCATTTTGTAGGAGAGGAAGCAGAAGGCGTGGTGCAGCGTGAGCCATTCGATGTCTGAGCCGTCTTCGTCGATGTCCTTGCGGAGCCTGTTGAACTCGGCGAGCATGGTTTCGGCGCGCATGTTTCGATCCTTCCGTGGTTTAGATGGGTGGCTGACGGGCGATGTTTCGGCCCGGCTCATCGTAGACAACCCGGTCCTGATCAACTGATCCAGCCGACGTTCTGGCCTATGATGCCTGCCCGCCTTGCGCGGGATCAATCTGGGGCGGTAGCTCAGTTGGTAGAGCGACGCGTTCGCAATGCGTAGGTCGGCGGTTCGACTCCGCTCCGTTCCACTTCTCCGGGTTTGCACCCTAAATCGGCGGGTATTCCCACAGCCAACGCTGATTTAGCATCCACCAGCAAATGTGCCTGCCGCTGTCCGACCCGACTGGATCAGGGATTGGGCCACGCCGATAGACCTGTACCACCGGTGATCAGGATCTACGTATGGTGCAGAACGCACACCTAATCGCAACAGCTATCGCACTGGCTTCGTTCACCCTTGCGTTCTTCGCCGCGTGGTTCGAGCCGAAGAAGAGAACACCGGGCACCTTGCTTGGGCTGATCGCCCTGGGCGTCCTGACCTACAGCACTGCTCCTCAATCCATCAACTCGGTCCTCTACTCGGGTAAATTCGCGCTTGCCTCGGCGTTCTCGCTGCAAACGGGTATCCAACTCGCGGGCATCATGATCGCGGGGATTGGCGTGCTGCTGTACTCGCGCAAGCCGATCACGATGACCATGCCAGAGTCGCCGATTAAGCGAATGCTTGATTCGAAGTCTCTCGACCTGCACAACGCCAGGAACATCGCAGAGAGCATGCTCAAGAGCGCACTCGGCGCCAAGCTCGTGCTCAGCACCGAAGACACGCCGACCGGTCAAACGTTCACCGTGCGAATGGTCAACGGCTCGGTCGAACAGCTCTTCGGCGCCCC
>JBITAC010000032.1:0-18677 GCA_044439905.1 Phycisphaerales bacterium JB063
CACCGGTAGCGATGTCGTGGGGCAGACATTCTTGTCTGCCGCAGGCCTGTTCATGATGCGTGGTGTTACGACACGGCTTCGCCGAACGGCAGGCAGGAATGTCTGCCCCACGGTGGGTATCGCTCGCGGACTCGCTCCACCCACCCTACGGGAGACTGTCGACGCCCAGCTGAACTTAACGCAAGCGGGGCGGCGTCGCCCCTCCAGCGACACCGCCCCAATTTGCGGTTGTGGTTCGTGTTGTGATGCTTAGCCCGAGACGACCGTGCTGACCTGGAAGATCGGCAGCAATAGCGCGATCGCGACGAAGCCGATGATCGCGCCCATGACGACGACCATCGCCGGCTCGATGAACTTGGTCGCGTTCTTGACCTGCTCATCGAACTCTTCCTCGGTGAACTCGGCGACCTTGTGGAGCACTTCGCCCAGCCGGCCCGACTTTTCGCCGGCGGAGATCATCTGCGCGACGCTCTGGGGCATCAGCTCGCCGCCCTTGAAAAACGGCTCGGAAAGCTGCGAACCGGTGCGGAGCTTGTGGTCGACCAGCTCCCAGAACACGTCGTAGTAGCGGTTGGCCGTGACGCTCTTGGCGATCGGGATCATGTCGAGGATCGGCACGCCCGCGTCGATCATGGTGCCCATCGTGCGCGTCGCACGCGTGACGTAGAGCTTTCGGAACATCGGCCCGACGACCGGGGTGTTGAGCTTGAGGTAGTCGACCACGCCCCGGCCGGTCTGCGTCACAAAACCGCACGCGACCAGCGCCGCCAGCGCACACGCCCCCGCGGCGTAGGCCCACCAGTACTGATGGAAGCTGCCGCTGATGCCCAGCAGCAGCCGGGTCGGCCCGGGCAGCGCCGCGCCGCGTCCCGCGTAGATCGTTGCAAAGCGAGGGAGCACGAACATGAGCAGCAGGACCGTGACCAGCGTGACAAACGCAATCATCACGGCCGGGTACGTCAGTGCGCCCTTGATCTTGCGCAGCGTGCCGGCCTCCTTGCTCATGTACTTGCTGATGCGGTCGAGCATCTTGCCCATCGTGCCCGACAGTTCGCTCGCCTTGATAAGTGAACACATCACCGTCGGGAAGACCTTGGGGTGTTGCTGCATCGACGAACTCAGGTCCGAGCCCGACTGCACGCGTTCGGCGACATCCTGGAGCACGACCTTGAACCCGGCGCAGTCGGACTGGTCCGCGCAGCACTGGAGCGCCTCGCTGATCGGCACGCCGGTATCGACCATCACCGAGAGCTGGTGCGAGAAGGTGATGACGTCCTGCTTGCGGATGCGCTGTCGGCCTGTCTTGGGCTGCCAGTCGTCGTCGCTTGCGCCGGCCTCGTCGAGCGTGACGATGAATCTGCCCTGCGAGCGCAGACGGTTGCCCGCCTCCTCGGCGGTGGGCGCCTCGAGTGTGCCGGTGGTGATCTCACCTTGGTTGTCGCGTGCTTTGTAGGTGAACTGTGGCATGGCGGGTGTGCGGTAACGGGGCGGTGATGAGGCGTAGGCGCAGATGTCGCGTTACATCGCGGTCGCTTTGAAGACTTCTTCAAGGGTGGTGAGGCCCTGCGTGGCTTTGGCGATGCCGTCCTGCTTGAGCGATCGGAAGCCCCCGGTCTTCGCGCTGAGGTCGCGGACCTCGTTGGGGGTCGCGCCGCGGGCGATCGCGTCAAGCGCTTCGTCGTTGGGGACGAGGAGCTCGTAGATCCCGATCCGCCCGGAATACCCGGTGTTTCGGCATTTTTTGCAGCCGGCCCCGCGGTAGAGGTGGTCGATCTCGTTCCCCTCGGTTTCGAGCTGCGTGATGAGCTGCTGGGTGGCCTTGTCGGGTTTGATCGCCTCGCGGCAGTGCTGGCAGAGCTTGCGGACCAGACGCTGGGCGAGGATGCCACGGAGCGCGGCGGCGACCAGGTAGGGCTCGACGCCGACGTTGATCAGCCGGGTGACCGCCGAGGGCGCGTCGTTGGTGTGCAGTGTCGAGAGCACGAGGTGGCCGGTGAGCGCGGCCTGTGTTGCGGTTTTGGCGGTCTCGGGGTCGCGGATTTCGCCGAGCATGACGACGTCGGGGTCTTGCCGGAGCAGCGCGCGGAGCGCTTTGGCGAAGGTGAAGCCGGCCTTGTCGTGGGTCTGGAACTGATTGACGCCGGGCAGGTTGTACTCGACGGGGTCCTCGACGGTGCTGATGTTGATGTCTTCGCGGTTGATCTCGGCGAGCGCGCCGTAGAGCGTCGTGGACTTACCCGAGCCGGTAGGCCCGGTGACAAGGACGACGCCGTTGGGCTGGGCGATCAGGGCGCGGAGCTGCTTGAGCATGTCGGGGTGGAAGCCGAGTCGTTCGAGGGAGGTGACTGCGTTCTTCTGGTCGACGATGCGCATGACGACTTTTTCGCCGTACTTGCCGGGCATGGTGGAGACGCGCAGGTCGATCTGGCGTTTGTCGATGCGGATGGTGATCGCGCCGTCCTGCGGGATGCGTCGCTCGGAGATGTCGAGCGCGGCCATGATCTTGATGCGCGAGACGATGGCGGCGAGCATGTGGTAGGGCGGTGTGAGTTTTTCGAACAGCCGGCCATCAACACGGAAACGCACACGCAGCCGGCCGTCGTCGGGCTCGATGTGGATGTCGCTTGCGCCCTCGCGTACGGCCGCGAAGATGATGTAGTTGACCAGCTTGATGACCGGGGATTCACCGGCGGAGTCCTCGAGGTCGGAGAGGTCGGTGATCTCCTGCTCGACGATGTCGAGGTCGCTGGCCTCGAAGTCGTCCATCATGTCGTCGATGACAAAGACGTCGTCGCTGGCGGTGGCCATGCTCGCGAGGGCCTGGCGGATGTCGGCGGGGGTCGACGCGACGACCTGGACCTGCTGGCCCGTGATGCGTTCGACCTCCTCGGCGATAAAGACGTTGGCGGGCTCGCTCACCGCGATCGTGAGCCGGCCCTCCACGAGGAACAGCGGGACAATCAGGTGCTTTTCGCAGAACTCACGGTCGAGCACCTCGAGGGTCTTGGGGTCGATCAGCGCAGGCGAGATCTTCGCGAACGGCACGCCGTAGCTCTGCGCGATGGCCTCCATCACCTGCGCTTCGGTCACGAACTCGAGCTCGACCAGGACTTCGCCCAGCAGCGCCTTCTTGCCCGTGGACCGCTGGTAGTCGAGCGCCTGGTCGATCTGGTCCTGCGTGATCAGGCCGTTCTCAAGCAGCAGGTCGCCCACGCGTGGCGGCGCGGTGATCGGCTTTGTGTTGGTCGGATGCTTACTTCCCATGGTCTGGCGGTCCCCCCCCAAGTGCGGTGCGGTCTCGTTACTGCGCGTCGAGACTCTGGATGGCGTGTTCGACGTTGTCGTGGCACTCGAAGCGTGCGGCGAGCCGGGTGATTTCGAGGACCTTGCTGACGTGGTCCGGGCAGCTCGCGATGCGGACTTGGCCGAGCAGCTCGGCGCATCGGTCCTGGAGCCAGAGCAGTGTTTCGAGCCCGCGTGAGTCGATGAAATCAAGCTGCTCGAAGTCGAGCACGAAGTCGCGGACGTCTTCGTCCAGGCGCTGCATGGCTTCGCGTCGGAAGCGGTCGGCGTCGTCGATGGAGAGTTCACCCTTGACTGACAGAACAGTCACCGGGCCGTGGTCTTCGTAGGTGATTTTCATAGCTCGATTTCCTGTTGCACGCTGGCCTCGCCGACCAGGTCGTGGACCTTGGACAGCACCTCGCGTGGGCTGAAGGGCTTGGGCAGGATCGCGGTGACAGCGTGGTGGTCGTGGGGTTCGATGGCCATCCGCCGGGCGGTGATGATGAGGATCGGCAGCTCCGCGTGGTCGCGATGGTGTTGGAGGCGTTCGATGAGTTGCGTGCCGGTGATGCCGGGCATGGACTCGTCGGTGATGAGCAGGTCGGGTTCGTCGTTTTCGATGGCCCGCCATGCGGCGTCGCCGTCGGTCGCGGTGATGACGTCGTAGCCCGCGCGTCGGAGGGTGAGCGACAGCACCTGCACGATGTGCTGTTCATCATCCACAACCAGAATGCGCGGCGGGGTCATGCCCTGGGTCTCCTACCCGCGTGGTCGGGGCCGGCGGTTTGCCTCCTGCCGGTCCCATGGCGGGCGTCGCTTGGTTCTCGGTGTGAGTCGTGACGCTGTTGTTGTTGTCGGAAAGAAACAGGCCGGGGTTGAGCCCGGCCTGTCCGTTTGAAAGGGCTGTGCGTTTAGTGCAGGTCCTCGGTGACCGAGGCGAGCAGCCGCTGGGCGCGGTGGTCGTCGGGGTCGACCTCGAGTGCCTGGCGGTAGGCCTCTGCGGCGGCCTCGGGCCGTTCGTCGCGCTGCAGCGCCATGCCGCGGAGGATGAGCGGGGTGGTGTCGTGGGGCGCGACCTCGGCGGCGCGGTCGAACATGGACAGGGCCCGGTCGAGTCGGCCGCGCTTGTTCCACACCATGCCGGCCAGGGTGTAGCCGCGGTGGTCGTCGGGCGCGAGGTTGATAAGCCGGTTCGCCGACTGCAACGCGCTGGCGTAATCTTCGAGGCGGTAGTTAAGCTCGCCCAGCTGGAACCAGTCTTCGACGTTGGTAGGGTCGTTGCGGGTGAGCTGCAGGCAGACGTTTTTGGCTTCGCGTAGCTGGCGGTTTTGGACGTAGGCCTCGGCGAGCATGCGTCGCAGGTCGTCGCGGTCCTGGCCGTACTCGGTGTAGAGCAGCTGGCTCAGGGTGTTTGCGGCCTGCCGGTAGCTGCCGATGGTCATGTAGGATCGCGCGAGTTCTTCGGCGAGTTTGTGGTCGTCGGGCGCGAGCATGGAGGCCTGCTTGAACCAGAACGATGCCTGCTCGTGGTTGTTGTTTCGGCGGTGGATGTGCCCGAGCATCGCGCGGATCGCGGCGTTCTGGTCGAAGTATGTCGCCTTCTCCTGGAGCATCGCGACGGCCTCGTCCAGGCGGTTGAGCTGCGCGAGCATCTCGGCCTCGGCGAGGGTGTAGGACGGGTTGTCGGGGTCTTGCTCACGCGCGTTGGTGTAGCGGCTCAGCGCCTGGTCGTACTGCTGCCAGCGCTGATGGATGATGCCCTGGTAGTAGTAGGGCTCGGCCAGCTCGGGGTCGTACTCGATCGCCTTGCCCAGGTAGCCGAAGCTACGCTCGAGTTCCGAGTTCTCCAACGCCACGCGCCCGGCCATCAGCCAGAGGTGCGGGTTCTCCGGGTCCATGTTGAGCTGGTCGCGCACGGTCTTGAGCGCCAGCGTGAGCTGGCCGGTGGCGAACTGCTGCTCGGCCATTTCCATGGCGATGTCGGACTTGAGCGCGGTCCATTTGTTGTCGGCGTCATCGACCCACTGCTCGTGGTTGCCTTGCTGGGTGCCGCTGCAGCCGGTGAGCAACAGCGGGGTTGAGCAGGCTGCGAGGAGGGCGTAGGTGAGGGGCTTGCGAAACATCGAGGGCTCCTTGGTTCGTCGTCGGCATCGGTGCACATCGCACCAGGCCGGGAGGGGGGGACGGTCAGGACCGAATCAACGCCGGCGCGTTTCCGCGCCGGCGTTGTGGGCTTGTGTTGGGTTTACTCTTCGCCGGGGTAGTACACGTCGTCCCACTCGAAGGCCTCGTCGGGGTTGACTTCAACCACAGCGTCGTCCTCGGTGGTCGGCTCGGCCTGGTCGGCGTCCTCGTCCACAGCGCTGGCGGCGAGCTTCAGGAGCTGGGCGGTGCTCAGCGTCCGCCAGGCGATGCTCGAGAACCGGCTCGACGGGAAGGTGAACTCTTCCTCCGCATCCGTTGCCTCGTCTTCGCTGGCCTGGGCGAGCTGCTGCTCGGTGTCGTCTGCGTTCTCGGGCTGACCTTCCAGCTCGGTACGCAGCTCGTCTTCGAGGGCCTCGTCCAGGAACGAGTCGTCCTGCGCGGGGGCCTGCTCGAACTGGCCTTCGCCGTTCATGAAGTCGTCAAGCCACTGCTGGTCGACGTCGACGCCCGCGAGCTCGTCGGCTTCGTTCTCAAAGCCGTTGTCGAACCCGCCCTCGGCTTCGCCGTTGATCAGGGCCTGCTCGATCGGGTCCTCGGCGCCCTCGGGGGCTTCGGGGGTCACTTCTTCGGCGGGCAGCGCGGGCACACCGAGCGACTGCATCTCTTCGTCGAGCGTCGAGCCAAAGGTCCGTGCGACGACGCTGTCGTGGTAGATGTAGATCTGTTCGCCGGTGATTTCCTGCTTGAGGATGAGGGCGTCGACCATCGAGGGATCGAGGTGGAGCGCCATATCGACGCAGTAGAGCGACTCGGCGAGGGTCTGGTTGCGTTCTTCGCCGGCGGGCATGGCCATGGCTTCGTCGTAGAGCTGACGTGCGTTGATCATGTGCTGGGCGGTGAGCTTGCTCTTGGACCAAGGCAGCAGGCGTTCGCGTTGTGCGACGCCGGCGATATCGACCTGGGCGCGGGCGTCGTCGCCCATGGCGATCAGGGTGTCGCTCTCGACGACGGTGGCCTTGACGAGGAAGATCACTTCGGAGCGTTTGACGTCGTCGTCCTGGCCCTGGAAGGCGGCGCCGATCCAGGGGACATCGCCCAGGCCGGGGACCTGGCTTCGGTCGATGGTGGAGTCGTCGACGAACAGGCCGCCGAGGACGACGGTCTGGCCGGACTCGACGATGACGTTGGTGATGAGGGAGACGGTCTCGGTATCGGGCGCGGTGGTGGTGCCGATGTTTCGGATGGTGGCGTCGGAGACGCTGGGCTGGAGCTCCAGGCGGATCGAGCCGTCTTCGGCGACGAAGGGGCGGACGTTGAGCTGGGTACCGACCTCGAGGAACTCGACGGTCTGGGTCTCGCTGGTCTCGGTGACGGTGGTGGAGAGGTAGGCGACTTCCTGACCGACGAGGATGTGGCCGCGCTGGCGGTCGAGCACGGTGATGCTCGGGCTGGCGATGAGCGTGGTGTCGGTGACGGAGTCGAGTGCGCGGATGAAGACGGCGGAGTCGCCCGAGGCGAAGCCGACCTTGATGCCGGCGTCGCCCGACGCGACGTTGCCGACGCCGGACTGGACCCCGCCGATGCGGTCGCTGCCGCCGCCCAGGCCACCGGTGATGAGGTCATCGACGGCGTTGAGGGGGGTGGTCATGGCGCCGAGGTCGGTAAAGAGCGCGAAGTCGACGCCGAAGGCGTTGGCTTCGGTGAGCGACGCGCTGAGGACGGTGGCTTCGATGATGACCTGTTTAGGCCGGACGTCGAGCAGGGCGATGGTGCCGACGATCTCCTCGACCTTGTCTTCGTAGTCGCGGATGACGAGGGTGGGGTGGCCGGAGAAGTTGTCGGCACCGCCGTCTTCCATCGATGCCTCAAAGCCGTCTTCGACGCTGCCGCTGGCGGCGATCGAGCCGCTCTCGGAGAGCAGGGCTTCGACAAAGCGCGCGGCGTCTTCGGCGCGGAGGTAGCTCAGGCGGTGGACGTGGGTGACCATCACGCGGTTGGCTTCCTGCTCGGCTTCCCAGTCTTCCTCGCTGATGACGCTGATGAAGTTGCCTTCCTCGACCCAGCGGTAGCCGTTGCGGAGGAGGATCATGTCGAGGGCCTGGTAAAAATCGACGTCGAACAGGTCGGCGCTGACCTTGCCCGACACGTCGCGCGAGGCGACGATGTTGCGTTCGGCCTGGATGCTCAAGAGCTGGAGCACCTGGGTGATGTCGAGGTCCTTGACATGGATGTCGAAGGTGCCGGTGTCGTTGCCCTCGACGGCGCCTTCGCCGGCGGCTTCGGCATCGAACAGGTCTGCCGCTTCGACCTCGTCGGCATTACCACCCTGGCCTTGCGCGCTCGCCTGACCGGCATAACCCAACCCGGCCGCGCATACGAAAGCGGCCAACACTTGTTTCGTTGTAAACATACTGCGCATGGGCTTCGACTCCTTGCCGGTACTCCCGGCTTCTGTGGGGCTGGTTATCAGCCGTCGGACATTTTGAGAATGACTACGAGGTCTTCGAACAGTTCACTGGTGAGCCGGACTTTGCGTTGCTGGTAGCTGAGTCCGGTGAGGACAAAACCGTGGATCCTTCCACCGACGTACACGCGTACGCCGTTGATAATGGCGAATGAAGGTTCGCCACGGATGACCCCGTCGAGGGTCAGTTCGCGGGCCGCATCCTTCAATGCTTCCCGCTGCAGCCACTCATCGGTCGGTCCTTGGTCCTCCTGAACCTCGTCTTCGCCCAATGTGGGGTCACTAATCGGTTTGTAACGGTTGGGACGTAGTTCGAAGAGGTCCATCGCCAGCGTGTCGGGCAGGTCGATCGCGACGGCCGGCCTTTCACGCGCGGGGCGTGCGGGCGGGGCCTCCGCTTGCGGCTCGACCAGCTCGGGGTCGGCGGTCGCGATGCGCGGGACTTTTTCGAGGAGGATGAGTCGGCCCCATAACAGCAGGCCCGCGGCGAGGCAGACACACATGATGCCGAAGCGTTTTTTGTCCGCGGTCATCTGCCGCCACATGCGGTTGAGTTGTTTGTTCATGGCGTTGTCCCCGCGTCGAAGAAGGCGCTGATCTGGACGACGGCGGTGATGTAGCCGCTGGTTTCGTTGGTGTCGCCGGTGAGTTCGAGGCGTTCGATCCGGACGGGGTGGTCCATCGTCTCGATGGTGTGCAGCGCGACGTAGGTGTCGGTGAAGTCGCCGGTGAACTCGAGGTGGATGGGCTGGACGGCGTAGTCGGCGTACCAGCGTGGGTCGCTTTGCGAGGCGGTGTGGTCGAGGATGCCCTGGGATTCGAGCGAGCCCGTGACGCCGTCGAGGACGAGGAAGACCTCGTGCTCGGGGGGCAGGGTGTAGGGCACGGCGGCGAGCTGGGCGCGGGCGTTTTCGGCTTGTTCGCGCAGGGCGTCGAGGTCGGGGCGTTCGAAGTCGCTGGTTTGTTGTTCGAGCTGGGCGACGCGCTGCTCGAGTGCCTTGCGTTGTTGAATGCCGGGGCGGTAGATGAACAGGGCGTACGCGGCGATCATCAGCGTGATGATGCCGACGGTCTTGAGCCTGTCTTGTTTAGGGACTTGCATGGGTCTCCCCCCCTTGCGAGTTTTGGTTGATGAACTCTCGTTCGAGATCGATGCGTAGCTCGATGAGGAACGTGCGTGCTTCGTAGCGTTGGGCGCGGGCGTTGCCTGAGGCGCGTAGCCGGACCTGGGTAAAGAGCGGGTGCTCGGAGAGCGCTCGGGTGAGCGCGACGATGTCGTCCTGCTCTGGCGCGACGCCGGTGAGTGTGACTTCGAGCCAGGCGGGCTCGTGTTTGGGCTTGGGCTGTGGCCGGGCCTCGGGGTCGGGGTCGGCACGCGGCGCGGGTGTGGCACGGTGGGCGACCAGCTGGAGGTCGGTGAGCTTGATGGCGGCGGGCGCGACCTGTGCGATGGTGGCGAGCACCTGCGCGGTGGTGACGCTTTGGCCGATCTCGCGGTGGATGGCCTGCTGCTCGTGGAGGCCTGCGATGTCTCGTCGGATTTTGTCGGCCTCGTCGTTCTCGATCTCGATGCCGTGAAGCTTGGTTTCGAGCTGCATGGCCTGGCTGGCGAGCGCATCGGACCGGTCGCTGAGCACCCAGACGCCGACCAACGCGATCGCGGTGATGCCGATCGCGAGGAAGTTCATGGGGCGGCGTCGGCTGCGTTCGGCGAGCTCGACGTAACGCTCGGGCAGGAAGTTGATCGAGTTCATGCCGCACCTCGCTGTGTCTGGACGGCGTGGCCCCGCAGCGACAGCCCGGCGGCGATGGCCCACGGGTTCAGCGGCGGCTGGGCCCGCAGGGACGGGGCCGGTGTCAGGATGCCGGCCTGGTCGAAGGTAGCCGAGGGCAGGCCTAGCGCGGCGGACATCGCATCGAGCAACGCCTGGGGCGCGGGCTCGCCGGCGAGCAGGATCTGCTCGGGCTTCTCGCCACGGAAGGTCACGGTGTGGTACCGCAGGCAGAGCCCGATCTCGCGTGCGAGTTCCGGGAGGTCCGCCGATGCGAGATCGCCTTCGCCCACGGGCAGGAGCTTGTTGAGCAGGACCCGGCCTTGGCTTGCGATGACGACCTCGACGTGTCGGGGCTCGAGGTTGACGGTGAAGGTGACGTCGCCGGTGGGGGCGCTGAGGCGTGCGAGCGCGCCGCCGGTCGCGTCGATGGCGATCGGCTCGAGCCCGGCCTGGGTCAGTGCCTGGACATGGGCCTGGATCGCGGACTGCTTCGCGGCGAGCAGCACGACCTCGCACCGCTTGTCCTGTCCCTGCCGCACCTCGCCGGCGTTGTAGAACTGGACCGACGCGGGCTCGCCCAGCGCGATGCGCTCCTTAGCCTCCCACTCGACGGCCTGGGCCAGCTCGGACTCGGGCATCTTGGGCAGCCGGATGTTCTTGTACCGCATCGACTGCGCGGGCATCGCGCTGACGCTCTGCTTGCCCGTGAAGTCGGCCTGCTTGAGTGCGGTGGTGATGGCGTGGCCCAGCGTTTTGCTGTCATGCGTCGTGCCGGGCTTGGTGACAGGCGGCAGCGGCGCGAACGCCGCCGCGCTCAGCGCATAGCCGTCGACCGTCGGGCTGACCTGCGCCAGCCGGACCCCGCTCGGGGTGACGGCCACGCCGATGGGTCGGCGTGAGTTCTTGTTTTTGCCTCCGAACATACTGGGGCGTCCCTTTCGTGGATCAGTGGTGCCCTGGTGTGATGCGTGATCCGCGTGTGTTACTCGCCCGGGTTGAGTTCGTTGACGGTCAGCCGGCCCGAGAAGGGCGCGATCTTGATTTCGTAGCGGTACTGCCCGAACTGGAGACGGACGGCCCCGCCCGACGACGGGTTGCCCAGGTCGTCGAACTCGACCCAGCTCTCCCCGCCAAAGTCGGCGCTGATGATCTCGACACCCTGGAAACGGTTGTCGGTATCGAAGTCGATGATGTAGTTGGTCGTCGCGGTCCCGCCGAGGACGGGGTTCTGGTCGGCGACCCATTCCCCCTCGTCGATGTCGTAGTGCTGGACGGTGTAGCTGTTGCCCGGCACGTCGAAGAGGACACGGCGGGCTTCGTTCTGCGCCATCGCCTCGTTCTGGGCGTAGAGGGTGTCGGCGACGATCATGCGTGCGCCGGCCTGCACGCCCAACGTCCCGCCGTGCAGCATGTTGGGCACGACGACCGCCGCGGCGAGCCCCATGATCGTGACCGTGATGAGGACTTCGATCAGGGTGTAGGCGGATCGGTGGCGGGTTGTGGGGGAGTGCATCGGCATGGGTATCAAGGTGAAGAGCCGCGCCGCGACGCGCCGCCGGGGCTTGGCTGACTTGGACCGGCGTCGCGTCGCGTCGCGGCGATTGATTCAGGCGGGCTTAGTCGCCGTCGGGCATGGACTCGATCTCGACACGGACCTGGCCGCTGCGGTTGGTCATGGCGTCGAGCTTGCTGCCCACGGCGTCGACGGACGCGACGACCTCGTTGAGCTTGTTGATGATCTCGCGGCGTTCCTCGGCGGGGTTTGCGCGGCCTTGGGCGTGCGCCGTCGTCGCGGGGTCGAGCGATTCGCCGGCCGGGCTGGTATGCATCCCCGTCCAGAGGTTGAGCCCGAGGAGGACGGCGATCACGGTGAGGACGGTGTTGAGGTATTTGGAAGCGGTCATGGCGGTGTTTCCTGAGTGGGGGACTCCCACGGATTGACATCGGAGCGTTGGGACCGGGTGTTTAGGGGTGGCTTGGGAGTCGGCGTATGTTTTGGGGCTTGGATGGGTTGGTTAGACAACCCGTCCAGAAGAATGCGGGGTCCGGGAATAAGCGCAGCCGAGGCGTTGAGGCCTCGGCTGCGTTTGGTTTACTTCGATTCGCTAAGCGGTTGCTTAGTAGACGACGACGTCGTTGACTTCGTCGGCGCCGAGTTCTTCGGCCTTGGCGTCAGGCATGACGGCCTTGAGGATGCCGCCGTCCCAAACCCAGCCGACGCTTGCGCTTGCTGCGGCGGCGTTCGCGCCGACCGAGCTGGAGTCGGTGAAGGGGTTCACGGGCACCTTCTGGAGGTAGGGGCCGTAGACGATGTCGGTGCCGGTCGGTGCGGCGCCGGTGATGTTGGTTTCACCGGTCAGGTCGTCCCAGTTGGACGACAGGTCAGGCATCGCGTCGTTGTGCTGGTTCTGGTACAGGGCGATCTGGCTGCGGACGGTCTGCAGCTGGCTCACCATGTTCGAGTACTTCGCGGCCTCGGACGCGTTGGTGAACTGCGGGATGACGATCGCGGCGAGAATACCCAGGATCACAACGACGATCAGGATTTCGACCAGGGTAAAGCCCTTGGCCACCATCTTACGTGCTCGCATAACTTCTCCTCTCTAGAGATTGACTTGGTTCGGCGTGCCGGGTCAACACGACCCGGACAACACGCCTACATGCGCTAGCCCCCGGACCTGGGGGTCTCCGCTCGGGTGGGCCAAGGGGCCGCAGGGCGGGGGGGTAACGCAAGCTTGCCAGACCCGATATCGGAACGTCTCCAAGCCGACTTGACCCGCGCGGTCGCGATCTGTTTTTGCCGCGACGGGCTGTGCCGGTTGCAACAGGGTTGCGTGTTGAGTAACGGATTCAGGCGTGCGCCGGGCCAGCGCATCCACACGAAAACCCACGCGAAACGCGTGCGCGTCTTGCGTGATCGTTACGACCCTTGGAGATGGCATGCCGGGATGTCAGGCCGATGCGGCGGGGGGTGTCTCGAGGTAGCGCTGGACCTGGTCGAACATCTCCCGGCCTTCTTCAAACGTGATGCGCTGACGCGTCGCGGGCGCGTCGCCCCAGAAGTGGTCGGCGATCTCGGCGGGCTGGATCTGCACCGCCGCGTCGCCCGCGAGCTCGCACAGGTAGTAGGTCACGGTCTTGCGGACCTTCTTGCCCGAGCGCTTGATGAACTTGTACCGCTCTTCGAAGGCGGGCGTCGACACCGTCCGCACCGGCGCAAGCCCGGTCTCCTCGAGCATCTCACGCTGCGCCGCCTGGAGCGGCGACTCGCCCTCGTCGGCATGCCCCTTGGGGAAGGCCCAGTGGCCGGCGTGGTGCTGCACGAGCAGGAATTCACGCCGACCCTCGACCACGCGGAAGGGGATCATGCCGTAGGAAAAATCGTTCTTCATCCGTCGGCCTCCGTGCCGGGTTTGGGGGAATCGATGATTGATGATTGGGGGCCGCTTGTCCAGTCGCGTGCGCAGGGACCGAGGCGCTATGGATCATCAATCGGTGTGGATCAATCATCCTCGTCCGGGCCCATATCCCCCAGCTCGACGAAGCAGGCCTGGTAGGCGAGCAGGGCGAGGGCGAGGGATCGGGCGGCGGCCTGGACATCGCTTGGCAGGTCGAGCTTCGAGCGGAAGACAAAGACCTTGTCGTCGTTTCGGAAGTGTTCGATGGCGAGTTTGCCTTCGTAGCCAAGGTCGAGGAGTTCTTCTTCGAGGAGCTCTTCGATCTTGTCGCCCAGGTGGACGAGGTCGGCTTCGACGGATTCGCTGAGCCAGCGGTCGGGGGTGTACCAGCCGACCCAGACGCTGTCGTCGGGCTCAGTGGTGGCGGCGTAGTAGCACTCTTCTTCGACGTGCATGGCGTCACAGCGCAGGCCGGCGTCGGTGCGCTGGACCGAGGCGAAGACGTCGGCGTCGGTGAGCGGGGCGACGGCGTGGTCGAAGATGGCGTTGAGGGTATCGGTGGTGGTCATCGGGCTGATTGTAGCGTGGTGGGGATGAGGCGGGGGTGCGTCGTGTGGCACCCGACTAGTCGGTTTTGCACCGTTGGCGTTGGGCTTCGTAGAGCAGGACGGCGGCGGCGACGGAGGCGTTGAGGGAGTCGGCCCGGCCGAGCATCGGGATGCGGACCAGCGCGCCGCCGGTGTCGTGGGCGAGGTCGGCCCATCGCGGATCGAGCCCGCGGTCCTCGGGGCCCACGGCGATGGCGATCGGGCCGGCGTAGTCGGCCTGGGTGTGCTCGATCGCGCCTTGGGCCTCGGGGTAGGCGGCGATGATGCGGTGGCCCGATGTGCGGAAGTAGTCGCAGGCCTCGTCTTCAGCCAGCGAGACCGTGGGCAGGGTGAACACGGCGGCGGTCGAGGCGCGGATCGCGTTGGGGTTCATCGCGTCGACCGGCGTGCCCGCCGCGAGTACGGCACGGCAGCCCGCGGCGTCGGCGGTGCGTACCATCGCGCCGAGGTTGCCCGGCTTCTCGGTGCCGACCGCGACCAGGTCCATCGTCGTGTCGTTGACCTGCGGCAGCTTCGCAACATCCCACGCCGGCGGGACGCACACCGCCAACACCCCCTCGGGCTCGCGCACATACGCCAGCTTACGGAACACAGCCGGGCTGCACTCGCCGACCCAAACCCCCGTGTGCCGACGCACCAACGCCTCGTACTCGTACTGCGCCTGCTCCCGGATCGGCGACAGCAGCTCGGGGCAAAGCCAGACCTCACGGAACACGAGCCCGGCGGCGTGCGCCCGGTCGACGGCCCGCCGACCCTCGGCGATGAACAGCCCCTGCTGGCGTCGCCCGCGGTGCTCGCGCAGCTTCGCGGCGGCTTTGACCCGTGGGTTGTGCGTACTCGTGATCTCGTGGACTTGCATGAGGGCGTATCGTAGTGCAGGAATCGGCGGTTAGCGTTTTCTGAATAAGGAGTGCCGTATGCTTGAGCGCGTGTTGGAACCCGAGGTGATGGATGATGCCGAGGAGTCGTTGTCGTATGCGGCGATGGACCACGCGACGCCGAACGCGGCGTTTGTGGATCGGCTCATCGAGCTCGGGGCGGGGCGGTGCGGGTGTGCGCTGGATTTGGGGACGGGGCCCGGTGATATCCCGGTGCTGCTGTGCGAACGGTCGGCGGGTCGGCCGGGGGTCGTGGCGGTTGATCTGGCGCAGACGATGCTGGACCTCGCGGCGCCGCGGGTTGCGTCGGCGGGTTTTGCGCGGCGGGTTGAGCTTCGGCTGATGGATGTCAAGGCGTTGGACTTCGCGGACGACTCGTTCGATGCGGTGTTCAGCAATACGATCCTGCACCACATCCCCGAGCCGATCGAGATGCTGCGTGAGGCGGCGCGCGTGCTCCGGCCCGGCGGGCTGCTGCTGATCCGTGACCTGCGTCGGCCCGAGAGTCAGGAAGAACTCGATGCCTTGGTGGCCAGGCACGCGGGGGACGACGACGCGATCCAGCGGCAGCTCTTTGCCCAGTCGCTACACGCCGCACTGACCCCCGACGAGCTCGGCGACCTCGCGCACCAGGCGGGGCTGACGGGGGCACAGGTCGTGGTCGATACCGATCGGCATATGTCGCTGCAACGCGCCTGGGCCGGCTGAGCCGGGGTGTAAGCCCAAACCCTTGGATACGTCCTCTGTCGGTGCTAGAATAGGGCGAAAGCGAGGTGCGAAATGGCACACATGAAACGGACAACATGCTTCTCGGGCCTGGCCCTGATGGTCGGCGCACTGCTCCTCTTGGGCGGCTGCAGTTACGACTCGGCCAGTTACCAGTACGACGTCGGCCCCGGCGAGTACCACACGGGCTATGTCATCACTGAAACACCCAAACGCACCCGCGCCCCGAGGCACTACACCACCGGGTACAGCACGGGCTACAACGTCGGCTACCACACCGGCTACCGGTCAGGCGGCACCTACATCTCCGTCGGGCACACCACCCACTACGGCCATGGCGGCTATCACTCGGGCTACCACCACGGCGGGTACCACCGCTCCCACTACAGCCACCGCCCGCATTACAGCCACCGACACTACGGCCACCACCGCGGCGGACACGGCCATGGCCACGGCTACATCCACTTCGGCACCGGCTATGGCGGGTACCACTGCGACTAACGGGCTCAACCGAACCCCCCGGCCCGGCCGACGTATACTCCATAGACCATGACCCGCCTGCTCCGCAACAACCCGATGCCGATCCTCCTGGTCCTGCTGGCCATCATGCCCGCAGCGATGGGCATGGCGCGTGGCATCGTGCGCTGCGAGCACAACGACGCCTCGGCCCACCTCGCCACCGCCAACCACCACGAGCAGGTCGATGCGGATGCCGACTGCTGCTGCGGTTCGGAGCACGACGCCCCGGCCAACGAGCACCCCGAGGTCCCCTGCGACGATACGCCCATCGAGGTCGAGGTCGCACCGACCCAGCTCCACAGCGTGACGCTCGACCTGCCCGATGCGCCGCTGCTGCCCGTGTTTGCGTGGCTGGCGTTTGACCCCGCGCCGCCGGTTGCGGGCGGCTACGCTTCCACGACGCCGTTGCATCCGCCGGGCCCCGCGCCCTCGGTGCTGCTGGCGACGGCCCGCTTCCTGATTTAGCCCATCTCCCAGCCCAGGTGTTCAGCCGCGCGGCCTTTGCCGCCGTCGGCTGTTGCTGCATCCTTCACCTGTATTGGGAGCAACCCATTGATCCCCAGACCCCGTTTGATGACGGCGCTTGTCGCGCTATGGACGGTCGCGTTGTCGGGCTGTGTCAGCTATGAGCCGGCACCGATCGACCTCTCGACCATGGAACACGACTGGGCCCAGCGCCTGCAGGACATGCCCGGCATGTCGGACGATACGCCGGGCCCCGGGCTCGGTGATGGCCTGACCCTGGACGAAGCGATCGCGGTGGCGCTGTATGGCAACCCGTCGCTGCGTCACGCACGATTGGAGGCCGGCGTCGAGCTGGCGTCCGCACAACATGCCGGCTTGTGGGACGACCCCGAGCTGTCTTTCGACCTGATGCGCAACGTCGACGCGGGCACCGACCCGTGGATCTATGGCGCCTCGCTGGGCTTCACGATCCCGCTGTCGGGCCGGCTCGACGTCGAGCGGGACCAGGCCTGGGCGTCGTACGACACCGCCTGGTACGCGGTCGCGATCGCGGAGTGGGAGCTGACCCGTGAGCTGACGCGCGACTGGATCGCGTGGTCGGCGACACGTGAACAGGCCCGTGCCCAGGCACGCTACCTCGACGACCTCGATGCACTGATCGACACCGCCAACGCGCTGGTGGAGCAGGGCGAACTCGCGCCGGCCGAGGCGCGTCTGCTGCAGATCGAGCAGATGCAGCGAAGCATCGCCATGTTGCAGCTCGAGAATGAAGCGGCGCGGCAGCATCGCGCGCTGGTCGCGCTCATGGGGCTCAAGCCCGGCGTGCCGTATGAACTTACGCCGACGCTCGAAGCCCCTGCGCCGCAGGGCGAAACGCAAGCCCCCACGCCGCAGACACACCCGCGGGTGTTGTCCGCGCTGGCGCAGTACGAGCAGGCGGAGCTGGCGCTTCGGCGTGAGACGGTGAAGCAAAGGCCGGACCTGACCCTGGGCCCGGCGTTTGAAAATGAAGAGGGCCAGTCGCGTATCGGGTTTGGCCTGGGGCTCCCGCTGCCGATGTGGAACGCCAACCGGCAGGGGATCGCGGTGGCGTCGGCCGCACGCGCCGCGGCGCACGCGCAGGTCGAGCTTGCGTACCAGTCCGCGTCGGCGGAGCTGCACGAGGCGGCGATGCGTCAGCGCGCCGCCGACGCGATGCGGCAGGCGGTCCGCGATGACCTGCTGCCGTTGACGGCTCGGCAGATCGACGAGGCGCGTCGCCTGGTCGAGCTGGGCGAGATCGAGGTGCTGCTATTGAGCCAGGCCGTGATCGCGGCGGCGGATACCGAGCTGATGCTGATCGAGCTGCGTGCGCAGGCCGCGGCGGCGTCGATGGATTACCAACTACTGACACACCCGCGCTGGGCGACACAGCCCCAGGCGCGGCCGGAGAACGACTGATGAAGATTCGCAAAACCACCTGGGCCGCGCTGAGCGCGGCGCTGATCCTGTCCCTGGGCCTGCCCGGCTGCGGCGGCGGGGCGACCCCTCAAGACGAACACGCCGAGGAAGACGCCGCGATGGCGGGCAAGCCCGGCCTGGCCGTGCCCCAAGCGGTGCGGGAGAACCTGGGCATCACGTTTGAACGCGTCGAACGCCGCGCGGTGCAGCAGACCATGCGTGTGCCCGGGCAGTTCGAGCTCGTGCCTACTGCGATACGTGACTACCACGCCGCAGCCGAGGGCCGGGTTCGGCTACACGTGAACCAGTATGACACGGTCTATGAAGGCGACCTGCTGGCGACGATCGAGTCGCCGGCGTGGCGCGAAACACAGGCTGCGCTGGTCGAAGCGATTGATGAGATCGAGCACGCACTGGCGCAGGTGCGTGTGGCCGAGGCGAAACGCCAAGAGCAGGCCGATCGGGTTGAGCTTTGGGAGGCCCGGCTGAGCCGCCTGCAAGAGGCGAATGTGCGCGACGCAGAACTGGAGGCCAAGTTGGCCGACGCCCGTCTGGAGCTACCGACCCTGGAGGCAGAGTTGGAGGCACAGCGATACCTGGTCAACCATGCACGCGAGCAGTCTCAAGCCCAGTTGTTCAAGGCCTCGGCACTAACCGGGTTGACGGTAGACGAGCTCACCGCAGTGGTTGAGTCTCCGGTCGAGGATGAGCCCATCCCCATTTGGCTCACGATGGACGTGATTGAGGTGCGTGCGGTGCGTGACGGGATTGTCTCGGTACTCGAGGCGACCGATGGCCAATGGGCTCAGGCCGGCGCACATCTGTTCGAGACTATCGCGCCGCGACAACTCCGCTTCCGCGCCGAGACGCTCCTGGCCGACGTGGGCCAACTGAAAACCGGGCTGCCCGCCGCGATCGCGCCGCCCACCGGCACCGGGCTCACGCAGGGCCAGCCCAACGACACACCCGCCGCA
>JBITAC010000033.1:0-14913 GCA_044439905.1 Phycisphaerales bacterium JB063
CGTGGAACGCGAAGTACCGGGAGTACCTCGGCGTCGAGGTACCCGACGATGCACGCGGCTGCATGCAGGACATCCACTGGGCGATGGGCGCGATGGGCTACTTCCCGACCTACACGATGGGCAACCTCTACTCTGCGCAGCTTTTCGAACAGGCGAAACAGGAGCTCGGCGATCTCGACACGATGTTTGCCAAGGGCGAGTTTACCCCGCTCCGCAGTTGGCTCAACGAGAACATCCACGCCCACGGCAAGCGCTACAAGTCGGCGGCATTGTGCGAGAAAGTCACAGGCAAACCGCTGAGTGCGGACCCGCTGATGCGTCATCTGGAGGGGAAGCTAAGGCCGTTGTATACATAGAAGTGTCAATACGTTTCTGATTGGAGTAAAACAATGCGACATTTCATGCTGATACTTGTTTCACTCTCACTTTGTGGTTGCTGTTTGTGGCGCTCACACCATGTCTCTGAGGACGAGCTTTTATCCTATCAACAGCAGGTTGAGGAAGAGATAACCCGCCTCCGTAATCAGAATGATGACCTGCTGAGTGAGAACAATAGACTTCGGGAGTCACTCGCCAACAGAGATGCTCAACTCCGTCCACCACAGGAAGGTAACGAGTGATTGATCCATATGTGGTTAGTTCGACTTTTCGATCCGTTCCACCCCATCCACCTTCGCGACGACGACGGTGCTGTCCTCCGCCCAGTCACTGGCCAGCGGGGTGAGGTGGTAGATCATGCGTTCGCGGAGGCGGACGACTTTGACCTCGACAGGCATCGGGGAATCACTCAACGGTGTCTGCTGAAGCTTCGGGGTGATCGCCTCGATGCCGGCGTGGACCTTCTGGCCCACGGCCCCGCCGACCGCTGCGAGGGGGGCATGTTCACCGACCCGGAGGTCACGCCATGATTCACGTGGGACGTGCATGATGCAGTGCCCCGTAGACGATCCACCGACGGCACCCGAGGAAAATGCGCTCACCCGGCACCACGCTTCGCCCTGCACAACCAGCCAGTCTTCTGCCTCGCCGCGGGCGGGGTCGGTGTGAGTGGGTTCGAGGGGTTGCCCGACATCGACGGCCTCGATCATCAGCAGCGTCCCGATACGCTCGGCCCCGAGGCACCGCACCAGCCGACGTGATTTCCAGGCGTAGTGCTCGACCACGACCTCACGACGAAGGTCCGCGCGGTCGGGCACAAACTTGCCCGCGATCTCGATACCCATGACGCCGGTCGCCAAGTCAACATCGAGCACGTGGATCGGTGCCGCGACTTCGCCATCGATGTAGAGCCAACCGACCACGCTGTGCCTCCTTCTGCTGGCTCAAGCGTATCCCAGGAATGGCGTCGGGCCAGTTTTTTAGGGGTGCTGGTCTCGGGTCCCGGGTCTCGGATGAGCCGCACGCCCAAAGCGCAAGGCCAAAACCCGAAACCCCAGACCCGGCACCCTCGCCCCCGCTCATCAGTAATCCCCGTGCTATAATGTCGATGTACCGTGCGGCCGATGGCTAAACGGGTGTTCTTTGACAACGGGGCCGACTGGAATCGACCGGACAGGGAACGTCTCTGTGTGGCGCGTCGAGGTGTACGTAGGCCTCGTAAAACCACGTACAACACTATAAATGCCAACGATAACCCAATCGCTGGTCGGATCGGCTTCGCGCCGGCCCGCCTCGCTGCCTAATCTAGGTTAGACAGCAACACCTTCGGGCCGCCTGCTGGCGGCTGCCCGGGGGTGCATGTAAAGCCAGATCGCTCAACGATGACGCCGTAGCGTCCGCGAGCTAAACAACACTCCGGCTGGCTCAGGCGTAGGGTGTCGCTCCTCGCCGACTGAGTAAGACTAAACGAACGACTATACGCGTAGAAGCCATTGACCGACTGTCTCGGGACGGGGGTTCAAATCCCCCCGGCTCCACTTCGCCCCACCCCTTACCGGGTGGGTTTTTTCATGCGCATCTTTCGACCGGCCCTAGGCCTATTCGAGCACGAAGCCGCGGCGGTCCAGCAGCGAACCTTCGGCCAGGTAGAGGTCGATCAACGCCAAGCGGTACGCGACGATCGCTTCGACCTCGGCGATCTGGGTTTCGAGCAGGTCCCGCTGGGCCTGCGCGACCAGCAGCGTCGTGCTCGCACCCACCTCGAAGCGTTCCTCCTCTGCACGCACGGTTTCTTCCTGGAGCGACCGGGTCGTGGCGGACGCTGTGATCTGCTGGCGTGCGCGTTCGAGTTCGTTGGCGGCGAGGCGTACGTCGAGCTCGACCAGTTGCTCGAGGTTCGAGATCGCCGCGGCCGACTGCCGACGCGAGGCGTAGGCGGCTTGGTTGCGGGCCTGCGCGGCGTCGTTGCCCAGGAGGTGGCTTAGCCGGACACCGGCCGAGAGGTCGTAGGTGTCGCTGTCGAGTTCGCTGAAAGAGTTGCCAAACGTGTCCGCGTAGCCGGTCTTGCCCAGCGCGGCGAAGACCTCGAGCCGGGGCAGGACGCCGTTGCGTGTGACAATGGTTTCGAGGCGGTCCTGCTCGAGGCGCAGCCGTGCCTCGGCCAGGTCGTTGCGGGAGCCGCGTGCCAACTGCAGGTGTTCGCGCAGGTCGTTGAGCGGCTCGGGCTCGAGTTGCGGGCGCGACGTCACACGGACCTCGCGTGTCAGTTCGCCTTCGGGGTTGGCATCGATGAGCCGTAACAGCCGAAGCCGCTGTGCCTCAAGGTCGCTCCGTGCGTCGATGAGCGCCTGCTCCCGGCGGGCGAGCTCGGCACGGGCGGCGGCCAGCTCGGTCCGAGCGAGCGCGCCGACCGCGACGCGTTTCTCGATCACATCCAGCTGCGTCAGCGCCACGTCGCGTGAGCGTTCGAAGATCGCGATGCGCTCCGCCGCGAGGACGTACTGCCAGTAGGTCGTCTCAACCTGCGCGAGCAGCGCTTCCGCAAACCCGCGCAGGACGTAGCGCGACGCGGCGGTATCGAGTTTGGCTTGTTCGAGCCGAGCCAGGTTGACCGCCGGCCCCGCGCCGCGGAGTAGCTGCTGGGTGACGGTCAGACCGATACGGGCGTCCTGCTGCTCGGGGGCGCGGTTGGAAGTGTCGCGGTTTTGGCCGATCGATAACTCGACGTCGGTGCCCGACGGTAGCTGCTGCCGCACGCCCGCGATGGCCTGGGCCTCGCTGTCGTCGACGGAGAACTGCTGGCCCGTCCCCCGGTCGATCTCGCTCGCGGTCGACTGCCCAAAAGCCAGCTCGGCGAAGAGCTCCGGGTCAAACACGCCACGCTCGATCTGCTCGAACGTGCCTGTGATCACCGGCGAGAGCTGCTGGACCTGGAGGTCCCGGTTGTTCCGCAGCGCCATCACCACGGCCTCCTCGACCGACAGCTCGATCGGGCCGGCCGTCTCGAGTTTGTCGGCGACCCAGTCTTCGGGGTGGGCCGACCGCAGCGACGGCGATTGAGGCAGGTCGGGGTGGTCGGCGTCTGCGGCGCGGAGGTGTTGGTCCCAGTCGGGCGTGAAGACCGAGTGCGCTTCGGGCGACAGGCAGCCGGCGAGCAGCGTCGAGCACGCCACGAGGCCGGGCAGGGCGAGATAGTGTGCGTAGCGTGTCGGGCTCATGTTGTCGCGGTGGGGCGTTGGGGGTGGACGAGGGTATAGGCGATCGGCACGACGAGCAGGGTGATGAGTGTAGAGGCGAGCAGCCCGCCGATGACGGCCCGGGCGAGCGGTGCCTGGGCGTCGGCGCCCTCGCCGATCCCCAGCGCGAGGGGGAGCAGGCCGAGCATCGTTGTCGCGGAAGTCATGAGGATCGGGCGCAGCCGGCGTCGGCCCGCCTCGGCGACGGCCTGCTTCGCGTTCATGCCATCGACGGTTCGTAGGTGGCCCGCCTGGTCGACCAGCAGGATCGCGTTGTTGACGACGATGCCGCCGAGCATGATGCACCCGATGTAGCTCTGGACATTCAGCGTCGTCCCCGTCAGGAAGAGCGTGACCAACACACCGATCGCCGCCATCGGGACCGACAGCATCACCACCAGCGGGTCGCGTAGCGATTCATATTGGCTGGCGAGGACCATGTACACCAGCGCGAGCGCGAGGCAGATGCTCAGAAGCAGCTCGTTGAACGCGTCTTTCTGCTCCTCGTAGCTGCCGGCGACGTTGAGGTCGTACCCCACAGGCCGGGCGATCTCGCTCAGGCGTTGCTCGATCTCCTGCGCGACCGAGCCGAGGTCTCGGCCGTCGACCTCGATCTCAATGGTCAGTGTGCGCTGGCGTTCCTTGCGGTCGATGAGCGTGGGGCCGGTGCCGGGCTCGGTGGTCAGGACATTGCGCAGCGCGACGTCTTCGCCATCCGGTGTGCTCAGGGTGAGGTTGAGGATGTCTTCGATGGGCAGCTGTTTCGCGCCGGCGAGCTGGACACGGATGGGGTAGCTGTGCCCCTCGGCCCGGTACTCGCCCGCGAGCCGGCCCGACACGGCGATCTCCAACGCCTCGGCCACCTGACGAACCGTCAGCCCGAGGTCGGCGGCCTTGGCGCGGTCGATGCGGATCTGCTCCTGCGGTACACCACTACGTCGGCCCGGGTCGATATCGGTGATGCCCGGCGTGCCCTCAAGACGAGTCACCACCTCCGCCGCCAACGCGTCAAGCACGTCCAGCTCGTACCCGCGGATCTCGACCGTCAGGCCACCGCCGTCGGGCAGGATACGCTCGAGCAGGTTCTGCCCCTCGGCCGCGCGGGTGCGGATGGTCATCCCCGGGATCGTGCCCTCGAGCTGCTGGCGCAGGTCCTCGGCCACCTGCTTGTTGGAGCGGTCACGCTCACTCGCCGCGGTGAGGGTGATGTCCATCGAGCCGCGTGCCCCCGAGTCGGGACGCCAACCCGACGAGCCGACGCTGACGACTTTGCCGACGGCCTCGGGGACTGAAGCATTGACGACAGTTTCGATCTTGCGCGTCTGTCGGTCGACCAGCCCCAGGCGGGTGCCGATCTCCATCTCGCCGGTAACGGTGAGCTGCCCCTCATCACTCGCGGGGAGGAACTCCGAACCGATGAGTGGGGTGAGCATCAGCGATGCGCCAAGGACCAGCACCGCGACCGCGAGGCAGAGCACGCGGAAGCGCAACGCAAAGGCCAGCATGTCGTGGTACGTGTTTTCGAACCCGGTAAAGATACTTTCCGCGATCCCGCCCGCGAGGCGCAGCGGCACCCAGCGTCGAGGCCGGTCGGCGTCGGCTGCCTTGGGCTTGAGCAGACGCGAGGACAGCATCGGCACCATCGTCAGCGCAACCACCAGCGAGCACACCAGCGAGATCGCGACGACGTAGGCAAACTCTTTGAAGAGCATCCCTGTCACACCACGCACAAAAATCAGGGGGAGGAAGATGACAAGGGTCGTCACGGTACTCGCGACGATCGCGCCGCCGACCTCGCCCGCGCCACGGACCGAGGCGTCGGTGGGCTGTTCGCCTTCTTCGCTGCGCCGGCGGTAGATGTTTTCCAGCACGACGATCGAGCTATCGACCATCATCCCGACGCCTAGTGCCAGGCCGCCCAGAGTCATCAAGTTGATGCTCAGCCCCGCGACGTAGGCAACGCCGAGCGTCGCGAGGATCGAGATCGGGATTGAGATCGCGATGACCAGCGTGCTACGCAGGTTGCGCAGGAAGACGAGCAGGACGATGACCGCCAGGGCGCCGCCGTAGAGAACCGACCGCGCGACGTTGGCGATCGAACGCTCGATAAAGTTGCCCTGGTTGCTGACCGCGACGACGTTGAGTTGTGGGAAGTCGCGGTTGATCGCCTCGATCTCTGCCATCACCGCGGATGAGACTTCGACGGTGTTCGCCTCGGACTCTTTTCGGATGGCCATGCGTAGGCCGCGCTCGCCATTGACACGGACGATTCGGGTGAGCTGCTCGTAGGTGTCGCTGACCGTGGCGACCTGGCCGAGTGTGATGGGGACGCCGTCGCGTGTCGCGACGACCTGGCTTCGCAGGGTGTCGAGGTCTTCGTACTCGGCCGGGGCACGGAGGGTGACCTCGTAGCTGCCCTGTTCGATGGTGCCGGTGGGGACGTCGAGGTTGGAGTCGCGGATCGTGTCGAGCAGGCCGTTGAGCGGTAGGCCCAAAGCCGTCACACGCTGCGGGTCCAGCTCGATGCGGACCTCGCGGTTGTACCCGCCCCACGGGTCGACCTGCGCGACGCCGGGGATCCGGCTGAATCGGTGGCGGATCTGGTCCTCGATGAGCTCGGTCAGCTCGACGGGGTCCAGGTCGCTCGAGATCCCCAGGATGACGACGGGGAAGCTCGCGATGTCGAACTTGCTGACGCGTGGGCGATCGATATCGTCGGGGAACTCGTTGAGCTCGTCCTCAAGCCGGGCCTGCACATCGATCGCTGCCGTGTCGATGTCCGTGCCGGGCGAGAACGTGACCCGGACGTTGCTGTTGCCTTCGGAGCTGGTCGAGGTCATCTCCTCAACGCCTGGCACCGTCGCGACGATCTCCTCGACGATCTGCGTGACCAGTGTCTCCATCACCTCCGGGCTGGCACCTTCATAGCCCGTACGGATCGTCAGCCGGGGCACCTCGACGTCCGGCAGCAGGTTGATCGGTAGACGCCCCAGCGCGACCGCGCCCAGCAGCACCACGATCAGTGTCACCATCAGCGTCAGCACCGGCCGCTGCACACTAAAACGTGGCAGGTTCATGGGGCCGCTCCCGCGTCCGCCGCCGGCGTCGTCTCGTCTTCACGCAGCAGGATCTCCGAGCCGTTGTCAAGCAGCTGCTGCCCTAGCGTTACGACCCGGCCGCCGAGCCCTTCGCCCGTCACCTGGACCCGGCCATTATTTGCGATGCCAAGCTCGACCGGCACCATCCGCACCGTCCCGCCCGCCTCGTCCACCACAAACACCACCGGCCGATCATCTCGCTTTACCACCGCGATCTCCGGCACGATCAGCGTATCCACCGCGCGGTCAAGCACGGCGGTGGCACGGATGAACATGCCCGGCTTGAGCAGCAGCTCCGTGTTGGGGACCGACAGCTCGATCCTCGCCTGGCGTGAGTTCGATTCGAACACGGGCGACACCCGTGTCACCTCCCCGACAAACGTGCGACCCGGGTATGCGTCGGCACGCATCGAGACCTCTTGCCCCGCACGTAGCTGCGCGTAGTCGCGCTCGCTTACATAGAGCACGGCCTTGATCGGGTCCAGCTGCACGATCGTGATCAGCGGTGTATTCGCGGAGACCGTGTCGCCTTCCTCGACCATCCGGCGGGAGACAAACCGCCTGCCCGTAAGCGCCGCGGGGTCGCCGGTGGTTGATGCGGCAGCGACGCCGCCGGCGTCCTGCGTGGGGGATTCCCAAAACGCGCGGACTTGGGTGTAGTCCCGCCGGGTCCGGGCGTTCTGCGCCGCCGCCTCGGACCGTCGGACCTGCGCCTCGGCCACCGCGACCGCCGCCGTCGCCGCAAGCTGGTCCGCCTTCACCTGGTCGAACTGTGTATCAGAGGCGACCCCTTGCTCCAGCAGGGTGGACTGCCGCTGCATCTCCCGGTCGGCGATCTCCAACGCATAACGCGCTGCGGAGAGGTTCGCTTCCGCCACCGCGAGCTCGGCCTCGGCCTGCGCGACCGCCTGCTCAAACTCGTCGCTATCCAGTACAACCACGACTGTGCCGGGCTCGACCGGGTCCGCCAGATCAACTGCGACCGACAGGACTCGCCCGCCGACTTTGGGGGCGACCTGCACCTCGGCCGCCGAGACCAGCGTCCCGCTGAAGACCCGCTCCAACTCGATCGACCCGCGCTCCACCGTCGACGTCTCGACCGGCACCGCGCGCTGCGCACCACGATCGGGGCCGGCCGTCTCCTTGGACATCACCGCCCAGACCCGCCACGCCACCCCGGTGGCCAGCGCGACGACCAGCAATGCCCCGACGCAGATCAGCAGCACTTGACGCAAGACACGCATGGGAATCTGTACCTTTGTTTACACAACGCTTGAATCAGCCAACACTTGCGCTTCCCCGACGGTCAACGCGGACATGGTATCCCGTATTGCGTCGGCATGGACTTCGGGGCGTTCCCTACCACAGACCGCTCGGCGTGGACTTGATTACAGGGGCGGACAATCTAAGTCCAGCGTAATGCATCGCTTGCACCCTGAGTCAGGCCGGCAGTGCTGGGGCCGGTCATGCGTCTTGGGGATTCTTCATGTCTGTGCCCGCGCAGCGTTCAGGCCAGCCCTAACGCTTTCTTAGTCAACTTTTTCTCAACACGTGTGTCCTAATCGGACTCGCCTGGCCTGATTAGTAGCGAGGCGACGCTTGTTTGTCGGCCGCTGTTCCTTGTGCCCATGACTCAAACTCCAGCACAACCCGATGGCCCCGAACGTTTTGCGCGACTGTTGGCGCAGTACCAGCAGTCGCTCTTGCGTTACATCCTGCTGCTGACCGGGCGTCTTGATGATGCGCAAGATATTTTGCAGGAGACCTCGGTGGCACTGCTGCGGAAGATCGATGAGTACGACCCCGAGCGTCCGTTCATGCCTTGGGCCAGGCGTTTCGCGTACTACGAAGTGCTTAGGAAGCGAGAGCAGGACACCCGCAAGCCCGACCTGTTGGCTCCGGATGTGCTGGACCGGATCAGTGTTGAGATCCCCGGGGCCGAGCCGCTGTTGGATGAACGCCGCGACGCACTCAATGGATGCCTGGGGAAAATGACCCAGGCCCAGCGTGACCTGCTACGCCAGCGATACGACGACAGCGCGTCGATCCGCTCCGTCGCCGAGGCGACCGGCCAGTCGATCCAGACCCTCTACACCCGGCTCAAGCGTCTGCGCAATGCGCTGATGGACTGTGTCGATCGTGCTGTCCGGCAGGGGGACGCGCGATGAGTGGGCATGCGGATTTCAATGTGGAGCGTTTCGATGTGGTGATGGATGCGGTCCTTGAGGGGCACGCGGTTCCCAGACAGGTCGAGGCCTTCAACGCCTGCCTGCGTCGCAGCGCGGCCGCACGTTTGCGCTACATGGCCTACATCGATATGCATGCCATGCTTGCGGATCCGTCGGGGCCCTTGAAGGACCCTGCTCCCGACGACCTGCCGGACGTGATGGGGGAATTGATCGATCAGGCGTTGGCCATGCGTCGGCTGCGCGAGATTGAAGAGGAGGCCAACCGCCTGCTCGTGGCCCAGCAGGCCGACGAAGCCCGTACTCGGCGTTACGACCAACGACACCTGGACCGGCCCGGCCGAAGCAAGCGTGTGGTGGTGATCCCACAGGCGTTTGTCTGGCTCACGTTAGCGGCGGTGCTGGGGATCGTCGCGATCGTGGTCTTCCAGGCCAACAAGCCGATCGAGACCACCTCCCCGCCGCAGGTCCAGGCCCCGCCCGCGACACGGGGTAACCCGGCCTTGGCCGATCCGGTCGCGACCCTGACCCGAAGTTTCGATGCGGTATGGCTCCGCGATACCCCTGCGGACGACGGCGGGATGCCGGCCGGGAACTACACCCTGACGCGGGGCTGGGCAGGGGTCCGCACGCTCAAGGGTGTCGATATCGTGCTGGAGGGGCCAGTCACCTTCGAGCTTGGCGACAACAACGCGATCATCCTGACGCGGGGGCAACTGGTCGCCGATGTTCCGCGTCGCGCCCGCGGCTTTGTGGTCTCGACGCCCGGCGGACGTGTGGTCGATTTAGGCACGACCTTCGGCGTTTCGGTCGATCCCGATGGCAAGACCTTGGCGCACGTCATGTCCGGCGAAGCCGAGATCACCGCAGGCCGACCCGGCAACACCGCGGGGGTACGCCTATCGGCCGGCGACGCCGCGACAGTTGAGCCCGGCGGCGAAGTGCAGCGTGCGTCCGCCGCCCCGATGCAGTTTGTCAGAGAAGTGCCGGCGACAGCGTACCAGGCCGCGGTGTTGAGCAGCGGGCCCATGTGCTACTGGCGCGGCCCGCTGGACGAATCGACAGGCGTGATGAGTGACTACGGCTGGCTCGAGGCAGATGGGCAGGGGTCGGGCGTTCGTGCGGATCCGCTCGGCTTCAGCCGTGATGACCCAAGCGGAGCGCTGGACTTCGGCGTGGAGTCTCGCGGGTTCATCACCGTCCCGTATCACGAGGCGTTTGAGTTTTCGGGTGCGTTCACGATCGAGCTCTGGTGCTGGATCGCGCCGGGCCACCATCAGTTCATGCGTGCGGTTTCGACACGTAGCGAGAGTGATGGCGTCGGGTTCGGGGTGAATGGCACGGACGCGTTTTCGATTGAGACCGCCGGGCCCAACGTGCCGGTTCTCACGTTTTTTGGCCAGCGGGATATCGTCGGGGAGCAGCCCCTGCCCGAAGGACGCTGGACGCATCTGGCCGCGACGGTTGATCCGCAAGGACGCATTCGTCTTTATGTCAATGGCGTCCGATGTCCGTTGACGACGATCAATGTCGGCTCGTCTGTTTCAAATGCAAGCCGAACGCCATTGATGATCGGGCGCAACCCTTTTGTCAGCAGCGGAGGCGGGCTCCAGTCCTGGGTGGGCGGCCTTGACGAAATCGCGATCTATGACCGAGCCCTGACTGAGGACGAAGTTCGGAAACACTACAACGCTTTCTCCCGCCAATGACAGGCGGACCCCAGGGGTATCGTGCCCCGTTTTTCTGACACTCTCTTTTGGAGAATTGAACCATGACTCGTGCAACTCTGATGACAACGGCTTCTGTTCTGGCAGTTTTGTCCGCCGACATTTCCGCGGCCGCAGTCGTGACATACTCTTCAGCGGTGTTTGATAACACCAACCTTGTCTCAACCAACGGGACCCTGATCGAGGCCTACAACTTAGGCCACGGCGGGACCTCGGGCGACTTCAATACGGGGGTCGCGACGACGGCTATTGTGATGAACGGCGTGACGTTTGCGAGTGCTCCAGGCGATGGCGGCGGCCAACTGGTGTTCTCGACAGGACCCAAGCCCGAGGGGATACGCGACCTGGGGGGTGGCAATGATTATCGCAGTACGACCTGGCATAACCCGCTCACAAACCCCGTGACTGGGCTATCCGAGGCGGATGCGAATGCGCTCTTTGATAGCGTCGAGTTCGGTGACAGCGTGAACAATTCCCTGGGGCAGTTTACCGACCTGACTATCGGGCAGGCCTATGAGTTCCAGTTGCTGGCAGTCCGATCCGGGAATGCCGCGACCGGCACTTACCGCTATGGGTACGCCGAAAACACGGGCGACACCACCGAGGTCTATGGCTCTCCGATCAATGCGAGTTCGCCGATCATCGTGACCGGCACTTTTGTGGCGACAGAGACCGTGCAGGATATCCACGTCGCACACGGCAATAGTAACAATTTCGAAGTCAATGCGTTTCAAATCCGTGCTGTGCCCGAGCCCGGCTCGCTCGCGCTGCTCGGCCTGGGTGGCTTGACCATGCTGCGCCGCCGCCGCCGCTAATTAGGACGTTATCTCCTCCTTCGCCACGCCTCCGCCGATTCGGCGGGGTGTGGTTTTCCACCCAGCGGGTGCTCGTGCCAACGGTGCGGGTGCCCGATTTGATCCGTCAAACTTTATCTATCCACTTCTACATGGAGAATCATGATGCGAAGCAAACGCGCCTTTACCCTTATCGAGTTGCTCGTGGTCATCTCGATCATTGCATTGCTCATCGCGATCCTCCTGCCCGCGTTGGGGGCCGCACGCGAGTCGGCGCGCAATGTCGAGTGTCTCACTAAGCAGAAGCAGATCGGCATCGCCTTCCACGCCTTCTTTGCCGACACGAAGTACCGTATGCCCGGGGTGTATCTCGACAATAGCCAGTGGGTCGGCCCCGCTCGCTGGCAGAAGTCGTACATCGGCGGCGATATCTGGACCCAACTACCCCCCGACCAGAAGGGCACACTCAACGACTACATCGGTGCCGGCGGCGGTGACAACGCCGAGTATGTCAGCACGATCTACCGGTGTCCCGGCCTGGACGACGGCGAAGTCGGAAGCGGGGTCGGCAGCAACGGGCAGTTCGACTACGCCTACCTGATGACCTTCACGGGCGCAAAAGTAGACCTGATCCCCAACGAGGCAAGCGTCCAACTCCCCGGGGCGGCCGAGTCTGAGCGGCTGCCGCTTCCGATCATGCTGGAAGAGGACCCGCTGTACAGCATCAACTCCACGAACCTCGATCCCGGCCACGCCCTTTACAACCGTTTGGGTACCTGGCATCAGGGCGGAAGCGGCAACTACATCGCGGTCGACGGGAGCGCCCATTCGTTACGGAGCCTGCCCTATGGACCGACGTGTAGCGATTGGGTCGCCGAGCACCCTGCGAAGGGGCTTGTGAGTCTTGGTGTGTATAATGACTACGGACAATGGTAGTGACTGAGTAGATCGTCTCGCATATATTCAGTGATGCTATGAAATGGTTATAAAATGAGAATGGGGATGCACGTTTTGCTTGTCTATGTCATAATAAATCCAAGTCCAGTTTATACCTATGTTTGAGCAAATAGGACTTTTGATTAGGACTTTGGATTTTCACCTTTAATAGGACTTTGGGCATGGAAAACTTAGCTGTTCGAGATTTAGTAGTCGTCCTGCTTGCCTTCTTTTTTGGGGCGGGATCGATCGGCGTGGCGAGGGCGGATGAGGCGAGAGTCGGGGACGGCGGCATAGACGAGCCGATCAAGGCCTATGTTTACGGCTACGAGGACCAATACGCCGGGGCCTCACGGGCAGAGTCGTTGTTGACGGAGGCGGGCTTTGAGGTGCATGCCTTGCCTTTAGACTCGTCCCCGCGTTTCCTCGATGGGCTGATCGTGATCGGCTCATTCGCCTCGGAAGACCCGCTGTATGGCACGTACATGTCGACGTATGCCGAAGACCTCTACCACTTTGTCGACCGCGGGAACCTGCTGCTGCAGATGACCCAGGCCGACCAGCGTGAGCCGATCCCGCCGTTCCTGCCGACGACCCAGGGCGCCGTGCGTGATGATGTGGATTGTGCACGGGTTCATGTCCTGTCGCCCGACCACCCCGCGGCGCAGGGCTTGGCGGTAGATGGTGAGGGCTGGCTGCAAGCGACGGGTGCCCGGCTGGGCTGGGAGACCTTCCGCGACCAGGGCGGGTTTGAAGTCATCCTCGCGGCAGACCCCGACGCGGTCCGGCCGGTGCTCATGGAAGGGGCGTACGGGCAGGGCCGGCTGATGCTCTGCGCGATGGCGCTGGATAAACCCGCGGGCCCATCGCATATCCAGGGCGAGGGGGTTGCGGCATTCGAAGCCCTTGGGCGTGCATTCTTCCTCAACTTGTATAGCCACACCCGTTCGGTCCTGGCTCGTGACACCGTAGCGCTAAACATCACGCCTTCGCCTACGGGCTCGCGTTTCTTCGCGGAGGGCAGCTGGACGCTCGCCGTACTCCCCGACACGCAGGTGTACTCGCTGCGTTTCCCCGGCGTGTTTCTCGCGCAGACCGCGTGGCTCCGAAGCCATCGTGAAGAACGCAAGATCGAGTTCGCGCTCCACCTGGGTGATGTCGTCAATAACAACACCGCCATGGAATGGGAACGCGCGAGCCAGGCGATGGCCCTCCTCGACGGCGTCCTGCCCTACGCCATGGTCCCCGGCAACCACGACTACGGCCCGTCGGGCGATGCGTCCACCCGTGACACGCTGATGAACGACTACTTCTCCTTCGATCAGGCGGCGGCCGAGCCGACCTTCGGCGGGGCGTACGAGTCGGGCAAACTCGACAACACTTACCACCTTTTCGAGGCCGGCGGGCGAAAGTGGATCGTGATCGCCCTCGAGTGGGCGCCACGCGACAAGGTCGTTGAATGGGCTAACGAGATCATGGCGGCCCACCCCGAGCGTGACGGCATCCTCATCACCCACGCCTACATGAACAACAACGACCTGCGCTACGACCATACCGACAGCGACAATCCGCAGGCCTACAACCCGCATCATTACAGCACGCCCGGCCCCTTGAACGACGGCCAGCAGCTCTGGGACAAACTCGTCCGTAAGCACCGCTTCCTCATGACACTCAATGGCCACGTCCTTGGGGACGGGACCGGCTACCTTGCCGACACCCGCGACGATGGCGGTACCTGTCACCAGATGCTCATCAACTTCCAGATGCGCGAACTCGGCGGGCAGGCCTACCTGCGACTGCTCGAGTTCCAGCCCAACGGCACGACGGTGAACGTCCGGTCCTACAGCCCGATCTACGACCGCGACCTCACCAGCGAAGACCATCGATTTACGATCGAGCTCGACCCGGTCCGCGCGGACTAAGTCTGAGCACATGCCGCGTCAACACCGCCAGCCCGGCCTGGGGACCCTCCCACGGCCGGGCTTTGGTGTGTGTACTCAATCCCTTTGGATGGCTGGGACGATCGCACGCCAACGTATCGGTGGGCCCATGCCCAGGGTCACCCAGGCCGGCAGGGCGAAACTCGCGGCGTTGGTCGCGGCGTAGCCGGACCTCACGCTGGATGAGGTCGTTGAGTAGTTCAGCGGACCGGGCGTGTCGCGATCAAGCTCGTGCCGTCGTTCACGGTACACATCCGACCGGCTGTGTCCTATCGCCTCGGTGATCCGGTCCGTTTTTCAGCCACTTTGAAAGCGCGGGATGATCCGCCGCCGCTCTCCCCCATCGTCACCGCTTCCATGCGTGTGTTTCCAAGCCATCACCGGCAAGGACAGCGTAGTCCGCAATCCCAGGACGGAAGACCGAGCAAACGCAGGGTGCGCTACAAAGATGAGAGATGTGCGCTTGCGGATGATGTTGCAATAACATCCGCGCCAAGCGCCGTCGCTACCCATCTACGGTCTGCACGAAGTTGGGCCACGGGCCGTGCGACATCGCGGCTTCGTAGAGCTCGTGCATCTGTGCCGCACACCGGTCCCAGGTGTATTGTTCTTCAACCA
>JBITAC010000034.1:0-3941 GCA_044439905.1 Phycisphaerales bacterium JB063
ATTCAGCGTGGCCGATGCTGGCTACATGGGCAGCCCCAGGCAGGCGGTATTCGCGGCCCGGAATGCCTTGGGCCGGGTTCCAGCTAGAGGCATCGGCGAGGTTGCGGGTTTCGATCAGAATCGAGTTGCCACGATCGCCGAACACGATGCGGTAGGGCTTATTGTTCAGCCTGGCATTGAGTTGGGCATACTCTAATGCCGTAGCGATATCTTTTGCGGCGGTTTCCAACTCATACGTCTGCCGCCGACCTGCCAGTGACACTACCACGCCTCCGGCCAGCACACCCAGAATAACCAGTACCAGAAGCAACTCGATCAGAGTAAAACCGCTTTGCCCCCGCCCCCAGAAGCCCCGGAAAGGACGATGCGGGCCACTTCGCCGCGTTTGATCACGTGGCAGGTTGGGCCCAGCGTGATGCATGACTCGTAGTGGGTACCACCTCATTGCTCGATGTCGTCATCCGTGCCGAGTTGACCGTCCGGGCCCGAGGAACTTAGCCGATAGCCGCTGGGGTCGGACTCATCGTGCTCGTACACATATGGGTTGCCCCAAGGGTCGGGGTTCAGGCCGTTGCGGATGTAGGCTCCCTTCCAGTTGGGCAGCCCCGGGTCTTGTACCAGCGCGTCGAGCCCCTCGTCAGTCGTGGGGTAGCGTCCAATGTCCTGCTCGAACATATCCAGGGCGAGCCCCAGGCTGCCGGAGAGGTCGCTCTTGGCACGGGCGATGCGCGCTTCTTGCGAACGACCGGATAGACTGACCGCGACGGCACCGGCGAGGATGCCGATGATCACAATCACCAGAAGAAGTTCCACGATCGTGAAGCCACATCGGCCTCGCCTGAGTTTGTGTATATCCATAGATGCACCTATTCAATCATCGCATTGACTTGAAAGATCGGCAAGATTACCGCGGCCACGATACCCGCGATCACCGCGCCCATCGCCAGGATCAGCAAGGGCTCCAACAGCCTCACCGCGCCCTTCACGGCCCGATCGGCTTCGTCTTCGTAGATCTCTGCTAACTCATCAAGCATCTCAGGCAGCTCACCGGTCTCCTCACCGGTCCGGATCATGTTGACCATCATCGGCGGATAAACCTTGGCTTTAGCGAATCCTTCCGCCAGCGGCTCGCCCACGGAAGTACCTTTGACGATCGCCCTGAAGCTTTGACGGATCACTGTGTTGCTCGCGGTCCGGCCGGTGATATTCAGGGCTTCCACGATCCGCACGCCGCCCGAAACCATCGTCGAGAGCGTCCGGGACACGCGGGCAACCTCAACTTTAATGAGCATCGGCCCGACGACAGGAAGGCGTAGCAGTATGCGATCCACACCGCCGCGGAACTGTGGTTTGCGCCAAGCCATGTATCCAAGAAGTATGGCAGTCAAAACACCGGCTAAGGTCACCGGCCACCACTGGGAAAAGAAGTCACTCAGCGCGATAAGAACCTGCGTCGGGAGTGGCAAAGACTGTCCGAACGATTCAAACAAATCATTGAAGCGGGGGATGACGAAGGCAATCAGTACGAAGACCGCTGTGACCCCCAGCACCAGCAGGAATGCCGGGTAGAGGAACGCCCCCAACACCTGGCCCTTGAGTTTTGCGGACTCGGACAGCCGTTTGGCCAAGCCAGACAAGACCTCCACGAGGTTGCCGCTGGCTTCTCCCGAGCTGACTAGGCCGATATAGACCGCGTCAAACACCTTTGGATGCCGCTCCAACGCCTCGGCGAGCGTGCACGCCTCACGGGCCAGCGTCTCTTCGACATCCAGGATGATGTTGGCCAGCTTCGGGTTCGAGGACTGCGAGCGGACCGTGTTGAGTGCTACCGTCACCGTCATCCCCGCCTTCAGCAACGACGCCAACTGCCGGGTGAACACCGCCAGGTCGTACTGCCGGACTCGGCGGAACGAATCCCGGCTGATCTTACCGATACCCGATCCCGTAGCCCCCTTACCTGAGGTCGCGTCCAAGCGGACCGGGAAGTGCCCCAGCCGCTTCACCCGGCTCAACGCCTCCCGACGGTCGCGCGCACGCACCGTCCCCTTGACCTGCCGGCCCTCCGACGAACGCGCGATGTAGGCAAAGGTGGTCTGAGACATCCTACTCCCCGCCCCCGGAAGAGAGGCATCGTAAAGGGCCCGACCCGGCGGCTCTGGTAAGTCGAAGCGTTCTTCTATTCTATACCGAGGCCGTCCCAGCCCCTAGCGCGGAGGTTGTAGTTGTTTTCCAGGAGCTTGAACAACTCCTCGTCGGTCTCGACGCTGCCGGTGATGACCTGCGAGCCGATAAAGAGTTTGGGTACGCCGCCGCCGCCAGTGTCGCGGTGGGCGTTGATGTCCATCGTGAGTTGGTGATTCACCCAGCCGCTCTCGAAGTGGGCGTTCAGCCGCTCGGCCCCGACCAGCTTCTCGGCGTATCGCCGGGCGACCTCCAGCGACGGCACCTCGTTGAACAGCCACTGGTGGAACTTCACGTAGGCCTCGGGGCTTTCACGCCCGACCGCCAGGCACAGCCGCCCCAACTCACAGGAGCCCGCAAATTTCTGACCGGTCATCCCTGGGTTACACTCCGAGTCCAGGGGCATAGGCAGGAAGATGATCGCGACCTGGTCGCCGTAGAGGTCCATCGCCTTCTGTAGCCGCTCGTTCATCGTCCGGCAGTGCGGGCACTGGTAGTCTACCATCGCGATCATGATGTGCTCGGCATCCGGCGAGCCGAGTAGCGGGAGTTGGTTCACATAGAACGTGTACCTGCCGCCGGATAACGATATCTCCCGGCCGTCGCCACCGAAGGTGTCGGCCAGGTCAATGTCTTGCGTCTGGTAAAGCTTGGGCTTGAACGCGACCTGCACCCCGGCGAATGCGCTGGTACACAGCAGGCCGATCAGGGCGCAGACTGCGAACGCCTGCCACGACAAGGCCGGGGCAGGCCCCGGAACAGAAGGTGATGACACCTGGGTTTCGGGGGCTGAATCGTCAGCCGATGCGTCAACCGCGACATCCTGCCGGCCTGCACGGCCGACCAAGAACAACACCAGCACCGCCGCGACGAGCCCGGCCGCGTGGTCGGCAAGGCAGTACTTGCATAATTCCTCGATGACGAACACCTGCAACGCCACGAACCAACTGATCGCGAGGATGGTCGCGACCGACAGTATGACAAGCAGCCGGCCCGCGAGCAGAAGTGTCTTCGCCGAGCGTTTGGGTGTGAGGGCGAACGTCAGGCCGAGCATGACGCCATAGTTCACCGCCGCGAACAGCCCGACGGGGACGCCGAACACCTTCGACCACGCACTGTTGAGTACCACGTCACACCCGGTGCCCTCCCCACACCCCGCCAGTTGGGCGGTAGTGAAGCCTTGCCAAGCCAGATATGCTGCAAGCAACAATGCGATGAACACAGCAGTTCTGGTGGTAGCATTCAGCAATCCGAGTACCTCAATTTTTCAAGCCTCCACGGGCTTCAACTCCAAAGAACAAGCCGCATAAATCCAGCACTCAAAAGTTTACCACATATGCTCATCGGATCATGGTAGAAAAACAACATGATAAATGAATGTCAGCTCCTCCTTGCTTCGTTTGTCCCCCACGCCCACAACAAGATCGGAATGATCAATGCAGCCAACCCCAACGTTCTTGCCAAAGTCCATCCAGAAACAGAGTCGGACAGTGATGATGTGCCAAAGCAGCCACATGTAACGTCGAGCCCTCGAATCAGGGCAGATGCCTGGAAAAAGATAAAGCCAAACATGAGGAACAAAGAAACCAACACCCCGCCGCCCAAAAATGTCCCGGTAAGCAATGCCAGGCCGACAACTATTTCAATCCAAGGTAAGAGGCCCGCAACATATGGAATCCACGCCGACGGTATGATGTCATAGCCCATCAGATCAGACATAAAGTGAAAGGGTTCCGCGATCTTCAAACATCCTGAAACAC
>JBITAC010000035.1:0-24898 GCA_044439905.1 Phycisphaerales bacterium JB063
CTGGTCAGCGTCTCGCGGATCGGGTCCCAGCCAAACGCGTCACGCACCTGCAAGAACATCGCGAGCTTATGCCCGACACCGACCTCCTGGTAACCGCCCTGCTCGATCCCCTGACGCGCACGCTCGGCGACGCCTTCGGCCGAGGCGGTCCACGCCCAGCCGCCGCGCGTCTCCAGCCCAAGCGTCTGCATCGCGTGGACGGTGAAGAGATTTACGGTGCACTCGATCGAGCCGTCAAATGTGTACGGATTGTCCCAGCCCCAGGCGGTGTCGGGGCGGCGCTGCGCCTCGTGGCCCAGTTCGTGGAACCAGCCCCAGTCGCCATGCGCCGCGAGGGTCGGCAAATCGACGAGGTTGCGTGACTGGCTTTGTGGCCCCTGCATCGGATAACCCGCGTGGTAGAGCCCGGCACTGATCTGCACATCCACGTTGATCCGCTCGGGGCTGGTCCGCAGGTGCGCCATCCCGCCCAGCGCGTCGTGACGTTCCACCACACGGTCCCAGTACCGCACAAGCGCGGCGATGTCGTCGATCTCCCGCACCCAGTCCGCCGGGACCGAGAGGATCACCCGCTCGCCCACGAGCTCGGCATAGGGGGCCGGCCGATCGCGGAGCTGACGCTGCCAACGCGTGTTGCCATCGCGCCCCAGCACAAACATCGGTTGCTCCACCGCGCCGAGGATCGTAAACGACTGCACCCCTCGGCCCTCAGACGATCGGCCAAGATCGATGTACACCGACCCGCCGAACCGGCTCGCAATCTGCACCTCCTCGCGATCAAGGTCGACCGCAACCGACACCGACAGCGGCGTCCGATCCCAGCGATCACGCCGGCGGATATCGTCGCGATGTCCGCTCAGCCGAACCTTCGCGCCGACCCCGATCATCGCCTCGGGCACACGCACCGTCACCACCTCGCCGGGCACGGCGTAGAGGCCCGTGCTGTGCCAGCGGTCCACATCCGTATCCAGCCGGACCCGACGATTCACACGCTCCGCCTCCGCGGGGATCGCGCCAAACCACTGCGCCGCCATCGGGTGGGCCGTGGCCGACGACGGGTCTTCCGCCGCGTCGCCCAGCCAAACCCGGTTGGCCACGACCAGCACCGCCTTGTCCAACTCATCCCGGACCGGCCCGTCGGCGAAGAGCGACTCGGCCCGCGCGAGCGCCGCCACGACCACCGGGTCCGACCGGTCGATCCGCCGACGCATCTGATTCAGGTGCTCGGCCGCCTGCGCACGCAGTTCGGGTGTCGCCCCCGCCGGGTCCGCCACCACCGCCGCCAGGTCCTGCCCCGCCGCAGGCCAAACCAACAGCACACAAACCACCGCCAACCACCAACGAACCAAGGGGCGTGTCAACATCGCTTGAGCTTCCATCCAGGTAAAAATAACGTATGAACACGAGATAATAGGCGTTCAAACGCTAGGACGCCGCCGAGGTGCGGGTCTTACATCACCGCTGGTAGATCGGTAGAAAGTGGTGCCGGACGCTGAGCGCGAGGACCGCCATGCACGTCGCGTAGACGGGGTTGCGTTCGTGGAAGTGGTTGCTGGTCCACGAGCCGTTGTTCTGCTGGCTCCGGCTGAGCGCTGCAAAGACCTCACGCTCGGCGTCGTCGGCGTGCCCCCCGCCGACCTGATACATCCCCATCGCGTAGTAGTACGTGCCGTAGTAGAACCACGTGTCGTTGCGGTTGTCCGTCGGGGGATGCGCAACGAGGTACTGCGAGGCACCCGCGACCTGCTCGTGCTCGTACTCCCCACACACAAGCATCGCCAACATCCCCGCCGCGGTCGTCGCGTAACGCGGGGACTGCCCGGGCTCATACCCAAACCCGCCCTGCTCTCGGCCGACCTCGCGGTAGCTGCGCTCGAGATACGCGACCGCCTCGTCGATCGCCTCGCTGGGGACATCGAGCCCGCCGGCCTTGCCCGCGCGCAGGGCCATCAGTTGCCAGACGGTGACCGACAGGTCCGAGTCGCGCGAGTCGGGGTCGTAGCGCCATCCCCCGTTGTAGCGGTCCTCGCGTTTGCGGATGCGCTGCGACCGGAGGATGAGGTCGATGGCTTTCTGAGCGCGTTCCTGGATGAGCGCGTCCTGGGTGTCGTCGATCCCCATGCCCATCATCTCGCAGAGCATCAGGGTGGTGATGCCGTGGCCGTACATGCGCGAGCCGTCGGAGTAGCCGTAGTACCCCTCGTCGGACTGGCGGTCGTCGCGGAGGATGAAGTTGAGCGCGTCGCGGAGGAGCTTGCCCTCGGGCGTATGGTCGGTGGGCTGGTGGCCGACCGCGACCATAGCCATCACGGTAAGCGCGGTCATGGCGTTTCGGTTCTGCGGCTCGTTGCCGATCGACCCGTCGCCCTGTGCCTGCGAGATCAGGAAGCGCATCGCGTTGTCGATACACCGCTGGGTCTGGTCGCGCATCGCCTCGTCGTCACCCCCCTGCGCCGATGCAACGACCGGGCAGGCGACACCGCAAAGCAACGCGAAAATGATCAAGGCCTGTCGGATCGGTCGTGTCATTCATCACCGCCTTGTTCTTGCCGGGCACGCTCGGCGATCGCGCGGAAGTAGGCGTCCACCTGGTCGAGGTAGTCCGCCGGGGCCCGCTCGCGTGCGCCGTGGCTGAGGTCTTCGGTCATGCGTTCGGGCAGGTCGCCCCAGGTGTTGTCGCGGTCGGCACCGGCATCGGGCAGGTCGCCCACCGCGCGCTGGTCGTTGGCCATCCCGCCACCCTCGGACGGGCCCTCGCTGGGATTGCCCGGCTGCTGCTGGCCCGGCTGCGCCTGACCACGCTGCTGGCCGGGGCGGAGCGACTGGGCCTGCTGGTTGCGCTGCTCGCGGATCTGCTGCGACTGCTGCTGCGCCGCCTGATCGATGCCGCGCTGGCCTGGCTGCTGGCTCGGGGCGCCCTGGTGCATCTGCCGGTCCAGCGCGTCGAGCTCCTGCGCCAAGGCCTGCGCGACCTCGGGCGAAGAGGACTGGCCCGCCTGCCCCTGCTGGCCGGACTGGCCTTGCGGGCCCGGCTGCCCCTGCGGGTTTGGCTGACCGGGTTGGCCTTCCTGTCCTTGTTGACCTTGCTGACCTTGCTGACCCTGTTCGCCTGGCTGACCTTCTTGCCCTTGCTCGCCCTGTTGACCTTGTTGTGATTGCTGGCCTTGCTCGTCGGACTGACCTGGTTCGCCTTGTTGCGATGGTTGTCCCTGTTGGCCCCGCTGGGCCTGGGCGAGCTGTTGCTGCTGCGCCGCGATCTCCTGCTCCGCCGCGCGGGCCTGCTCCGCCGCCTGCTCGTTGCTCGATGCGCCCTCGATCTGCTCCGCCGTCTCGGGCAGGCCCTGCTGCGAGAGGCGCTCGGTCTGCTCGGCGGCCTGGTCGAGCTGCTGACGCCGGGGCTCATTACCCAGCCGTTCCTGGTGACGCGCCGCACGGTCGATGTTGTCCGACGCCTCGCCGACCTGCTGCCCGATCGGCTCCTGCTGCTGCGCCGCCTGCTGACGCTGCTGCTCGTTCGCCTGCGCCTGCGCGCCCTGCTGCTGCGCGAGCTGCTCCGCTTCCTGCGCAAGCTCTTCCGCGCGGGCCGCGGCGTGGTGCGCCTGCTCGCGCGTCTGCTCGGCGGCGTCACGCTCCTGCGCGGCCTCCATCGCACGCTGTGCCGCCTGGTCGTCCCGCTGGCCCTGCTGGTTCGCGCGCTCCGCGTCCGCACGCGCTTCCTGGCGACGCCGCTCCGCCTCCTGCGCCGCTTCGCGTGCTTCCTGCTCGGCCTGCGCCAACTGCTCCGCCGCCTCACGCGCCTGCTCCGCCAACGCGTTGGCACGCTGCGCCTGCTCCTCTGGCTCACCCAGGTCACGCTGGGTCTGCGCGTCGGGTTCGCCCTGTTCCGCCGCCTCACGTAGTGCCTGCTGCGCCTCACGCGCTTCGTCACGCGCCTCTTGCGCCCCCTCGTTGGACTGCTCGATCAACGGCTGCACATGCTCTTCATCCAGCTTGCGCGCCCGCTCCGCCAACGCGTTGAGCTGCTCATCACGCTCCGCCTGCTGCGCCGCGCGCTCACGCTGCTCCTGCTCCAGGTCTTGCGCGACCTGATCCTCTTGCTCGCGGGCCTGCTCTAGCTGCTCGGCCGCATCGTCCAGCGCCTGCTCCGCGATCTCCTCGAGCTGACGCTGCATCTCCTCATCGCTACGCAGCTGCTCCTCAAGCTCGGCCAACCGCTGCGCATCGTCGGTCTGCGCAAGCTCGGCCAACCGCTCCATCCGCTCGTACTCCTCATCGAGCTGCTGGTCCACGCCCAGCTCACGCTCATGGCTGCGTAGCTCGTCCCGGCTCTGGTTCTCGGCCAATTCGTCGCCGTTCTCGACGTTCTCAAAATGCTCCGCAAGCTCACGCAGCGTCTGGGCCGTCTCCTGCTGCGCCTGCGCGGCGTCTTCGAGTGCATCCTGCTGGCGGTCGACACGCTGCTCCTCCTGTGCATCGTCCAGCCGCTGGCGCGCCTCAAGCACGTCGGGCTTGAGCATCGCGATCGCGTCGTCGACATCGCGCGCACGGTCCCGGCCCTCCTGCGTCAAGAGGTCTTCCTGGTTCGCCTGCCGACGCATCTCGTCAACCACCTCGTTGAGCCGGTCCTGGAACTCGGCCTGACGCTCGGCCAACTCGGCGGCACGCTCGCGGTTCTCGGCAGTGGGCTGCTGCTGTGCCTGCTCGGCGGCTTCGCGCGTCTGCTGTTCGACACGCTCCTGCTCCTCGGCGAGGTCACGCAGGCGCTCTGGCAAGGTTTGCGACTGGTCGACCAGGTCCTGCCGTGCCTGCGCAAGGGGCTCATCCAATAGCTCGATCGCCTCCTTGAGCATCCGCGCGATCGCGTCGAGCTCGTCGGGCCGGGGCACCGGACGGTAGTTCACATCGCCCCGGCGGTTGGCTTCGTTACGGAGGACGTTGCCCTCGTGGCTGTTGCGTGCCTGGTTTACCCGGTCCGCGGCGCGGCGGAGCGGCTCGCGATCATGCAGGAAATGGATCACCACCTCGAGTCGGCGGTCGATCATCATGAGCTCGCGCCGATGCGCTGCACGCAGGCGGGGCTGCTCGGTCTCCTGTCGTTCGAGCACCGCGAGGTTCACGACTGCGGCGTGGAGTTGTTCGAGCGCGTGCGCACGCTCGATGGTCTGGTACGCAGCGATCAGCGGCTCGATGCCCGGCGGGGTCTGGCCGGTCGTCGCGTCCTCCCTGGCGAACTGGCTGAGCGCCGAGACGACACGCGAGGTATCGGTGATAAACGCGAGGTCGGGCTGGCGGCGCAGCTCCTCGACGCGGGCGCGTTCGCGGAACAGGTCGGTCCCGGCGTCCCACTGCGCCGCGCGGTCTGCGTCGGCCGACAAACTCGAAAGCGCATCACGCATGTGGTACAGCCGGTCCGCGTCGGCCGGCTCACCCGGGTTGCGTTCGCGGTAGCGCTGGAACTCGCTTTGGATGACGGCGTCGAGCAGTGCGGCGACGTGTCGCACCGAGCCGGAGATCCGATCGTGCTGCGGGTCGATCAGGCGGAGCAGGGATTCGCTGGGCACGTCGGCCTCGGCCTGCTCCCGGAGCTTCGTGCCCTGGTCGCGCAGGTCGTCGGCGGCCTGCTGCGTGCCGTCGCGCAGGCGGTCCTCGGCGCGGCGTGCGGCGCTGGCCAACAGGTCGGCGGCCTGCGCGGTTTGTCGGCCGTTCACAATCAGCCGACGCTGCAAACGCTGCCAGGCGAGGTCTTCATTAATCGCGCGGTCGGCCTCGGCGTCGCGGGCCATGCGCTCGAGGTCGCTACGCAGCACGCTCAGGCGATACAGCGCCACCTGCGCCTGCTCGGCCGCGAGCATCGGCTCCAGCGTCCGCGCCGCATCGTTGGCAAGCGACGCGTGCCGACGCGACAGGTGGTGCGCCGCGTCGTAACCCGCGGCGTCCACGGCCTGCGTCGGCAACAGCGACTGCTCGGCCTCGACCTGCGCGATCAGCCGGGCGACGCGGATGGTCTCTTCGCTCGCCCGGCCCGCGGGGGCGCTGGCGAGCGCGGCGTCGAGCGCCACCCGGGCACGGTCCAGCGCGGACTGGACGTGGTCGCGCGCGGTGAGGGCCTGGGTCGCAAGCTGCCGAGCGTTCGTCGCGTCTGCGTTGGCCGCGTCGCGCGTCGCCTGGTAGCGGTCGGCCAGCGCGTCGGTCGCTTGGCGCAGACGATTGACGGCCGCGAGGAGCACGGCGGTATCACTGGCGTGCTGCGTATCGGCGGGCCGGATGCCGTCGGGGGTCACGATGAGCTGGGCGCTGGCGGAGTGCGCGATGTTTCCCGCGAGGTCGGTCGCGGCGAGGCGGAGCTCGACGATGTCGCCCGTGCGCAGGCCGATCTCGCCCAGGTCCATCGGCTGGGTCACAAGCCCGTCGTCCGCGACCGGCAACTCGGCCCGCTGCCACTCGTTGCCGTTGATCCGGATTTCGCGGTTCACATGCCGCAGGCCGACGTCGTCGCTGGCCCGGCCCAGCAAGCGGAGCAGCGCATCGGCGGGCATCCCGGTCGTCGCCGTCGGCGAGGAGAGTGTGACGCTGGGTAGTTCGTCGGTCAGCGCGGCGAGCTCGTAGCGTGGGCTCTGCGGGTTATCGAAGCCGGTCTCGCGGGCGACGAGTTCGACCTGGTAGCTGCCCGAGTGGTCGAGGATGATCGAGCCACGCACGCGCGTCGGGTCGCCGGGGTCGGGCGTCAGGTCCACACGCTGCGAGCTACCGTTTTCACTGCCCGGCAGGTCGAGGACAAGCCGCGCCTGCTCGACGGGCTGGTCCAGCGAGAGCGAGAGCTCGACTAAGGACCCGGCCAGCGCTGTCACAGCGCCCTGGTCGGAGGTGATGCGCGTTGGCTCCAGGCCGGTGTACGCGGGGTGGCGGATGACCTGGCTGAAGGACACGACGTGTGGCCGAGCCGACGGCGTCAGCGTGTAGTAGCGCGTCCGCCCATCGCCCGCGACGACACGGAACTGCACCGGATCATCCTGCACCAGCAGGTCAAGGCGATAGCGATGGGGTTCCTTTTCCCCGGCCATAGGCAGACGCTCGGGCTGGGCCGCATCCCCCTGCTTGACGTCGAGCTCGACGCGTTCGAGCGTGCCGCCCTCGACCTCGACGACCACGGGAACATGCTCGTTCATCGGCACCGTTGCGTTGGTCGTCCCCGGGCTGAGCAGTGTGATCTTGATCGTTGAGACACGGTCGGTATTCGCGGTGGGCATCAGCGCACGGGTGAGCAGGTCGCCGTATTGCAAGCCCGGCGTCAGCAGCAGCCCGACCGTCAGGAGCACGGCAAAGGTCGAGACGCCCGCCCACCACGCGATCATGCGCCAGGGGAGGACGCGCTGGGTATCGACTTGCTGGATGCGTCGGCCGACGTTGCGTTGGAGGATCTCGCGGAAGACTTCGGAGTCGAATGCGTCGGGGGTCTCGCCCGAGAGCTCGACGGCGGAGACGACTTGTTCGTGCAGGCCGGGCTCGGCGTCTTCCACCAGCCGGGCGAGTTGCTGATTGCTGGGGATCCGCAGGAGGTAGCGGAGGCAGGTGATATAGAGGACGGTGACGACGATGCCGTAGCCGGTCAGGGAGAGCGCGATGCGTGCGGGCTGGCTGAGCACGACGAGCCGGTCGACCAGCGCGACCAGCGCCATGGCGGTGAGCAGCGCGAGCAGCGTCGCGAACGCGCCGCGGGCGAGCAGCATGACACGCCGGCGTTTGGCCAGGGCCTGGAGTTTGACGACGACGGCCGGGTCGAGTTGTACGCTCATGGTGTGTCTCCAATCGGACGCCAAGCGCCCACGATGCAGTCGCTAAATCATGCCGAGGCGTCGTCGCAGTAAGAGCTCGACGCCAAGCAGCAGCACCACCGACCCAAACCAGGGCCAGTCCTGCCACAGCTTGCGGACGGTCTGCTCCTTGGTCGAGTAGCTGAGCCCGTCGAGCAGCTCGGTGAGTTGGTCGGCCTGGTGCTCGCGTAATACTCGGCCGCCGGTTGTCGCCGCGACCTGCTCAAGCATGTCCAGATTCAGGGTCAGGTCGGCGAGTTCGCCCGTGACACTGTCGCCCGCGCGGACGGTGATGAGCGTCTTGGCGAGCATGTGGGTTTCGGACACCCCCTCCACACTCACACCGACCTCGTACACGCCGGGCGCGAGGCCCGCATTGATCTCGCCGGTGAACCGCCCGCCCTCGGCGGCGTCGGCCTTGAGCGTGATCTGTGCGACACGCTCGCCGATCATGTTGGTCAGATACGCGACCGACTCAGCGCTCACGCGCGGCTGGCCCGCCTCGTCACGGATGCGCACGCGGACGGGGATGTCCTGGCCCGCCTCGACGACGACCTGGTCCACGCCGAGCGAGACGTACTGGTCCTCGGCGGCGTAGAGCGGCTCGACCACACGGTGCGTGACCTGGTGCCAGTAACGCTCCTGGTAGAGCGACTCGAACTCGCGCCGCCAACGCCATGTCTCGTCCATCGCGCTATACCACACCCAGCCCGCGCCGACGCGCCGCGTCATCACGACCGGCCAGTGCTCCTCGCCGTCCCGCCCCACCGCCGCCCGCAGCAGCACCGTGTCCGCGCCGGGCACCACTTCGATCGGCGCGAGGTAGCTCGGCGCCAGCAACTGCCCCCAGGTCGAGACGTTCACCGCGGCGTCGGGCTCCAGACGCAGCGCCTGGGTCCGCCGGCCCTCGGGGGTGAGCTCGAGCGCGTGCGGCCGCAGGCCACGCTCATCGCGGCGGACCGGCAGCAGCGGGCCGATCGCCGTGCCCTGGTACCGGCCCAGGTGCCCGCGTCGGCCATCGATCACCACCATGCCGCCCGCACGGTTGGCGACAAACTCGTACAGCCAACCCAACTCACGATCGTTCAACACGCCCGGCGGGACCTCGCCCAGCACCACGATGTCATACGTAAACAGCTGCGCCTTGCTCGCGGGGAAGGCGGGCTCACCCGGCGTGTGGGTATCCGACCGTGGAATCGGCTCGCCCGCGCCCATCGCGATCAGTGTCGTCACGTCCCAGCGCGGATCACGTGCGAACATCGTCTCGACAAACTTCATCTCCCAGCGTGGTCGACCCGCGAGGATCAGCATCTTGCGCTTGCCCAGGACGGCACGGACCTGGAAGTCCATCCTGTCGTTGGCCGATTCACGGTCGCCTTCGAGCCCGACGATGCGCACCTCCATCGGCACGCCGAGCTGGTTGATCGTGACACCCTGTGCGGCATCGGCGACCGCTTGGTCCACCGCGTCACGGATCGGGAAATCAAAATCGACCTGCCGGACCTGCCCGCCACCGATCGTGACCTGCTGCGTCTCCCAGAGCACCTGCTCGCCCGCGACGATCTGCACGGAGAACGGGTCGCCTGCCGGCATCGCGTCGACCAGTGTCACCGAGCCGGTCACGCGGTCGTCGGGGAACAGACTGGGCGGATGGATCACATCGACCACCGACAGGTCATGGGGCGAACGCGTCGAGCCCAGCGCGAGACTGTGGACCGCCGCGCCGCGCGAGCGTGCCTGCCCCGCCGACTCGGGCAGCGGCGTGCCCTGGTTTTGTCGGCCGTCGGTCACCATCACCACCGCCAGGCGGTCGTCGGGCGCCGCGCGGTCGAGCATGCGCGACATCGCGGTCGAGAGGTCGGTCGCGCCCGCGGTCGGGGTCGATTCAAATGCAAGCGGCGCGGCGGAAGCGTCGGCGCTCGACCAGGCCGACGACGCCTCCACCCCATCGAGCAGGACGAGCTCGACGTGGTGGGCCTGCGAGAGGTCGGACAAGACCCCGGCATCGATATCCAGCAGCAGCCGCTGCGCCCGTTCCCAGCGCGAGAGCGCATCGAACTGCGCGACGGCGTCGTCGATCGCCCCGCCGTCGGTCTGACGCAGTGCGTTGGCCTGCTGATCGAATCGCTGCGACAGCCGGCTCCCCCACGACGCGAGGGCGTCGGCCGACTGCGCGAGGTCGGCGGCGGTCTGTGACTCGTCCTGGGTGTCCGCGTCTTGCCCAAGCCGGCGTGCGCGATCGACCACGTCCTGCTGCATCTGCTCGGCCAGGTCCGGGTCCGATGAACGCAGCGATTCATACGCGCCCTGCGCCAGGTCCGCGACGCGCTGCGCCGCGGCGGCCGGGTCTCGCTCGACCGTGGCGGGGTCGCCCGCGAGCGCGGCGGCGGCGTCCATCTGCTGGCCCGCCTCAACGAGGCCTGTATCGAACCCGTCGAGCTGCGTCAGCCCCAGGCGACGCGCCGCGAGCAGCTTCTCGCCCAGCGGCATCTGCTCGTCCGTCACCCCCATGCTCCGCGACGCATCCACCAGCACCAGCACCTGCCCGCGGTGGTCCTCGCCCGTCGTGTGGACCAGCTCGGGCCCGGCCAGCATCAACAACACCAACATCACCGCCAACGCACGCAGCGTCGGCAGCAGCCAACCCATCCACCCGCGTTTCAGCTCCCGGCGATACAGCAGCCAGGCCAACAGCCCACCCACCAACGCCAACGCGACCACCGCCCACAAAGGCCAGGCCCCCGCAAAACGCAGCTCGTTCATCGGCCACCCCCCTTGCCAAACCACTGCTGCAAGAGCAGCTCCCCAAACAGCAGCGCGAGCAGCCCCATCCACACCATGTGCCAGATCGGCGTGCCGTGTCGGCGGGTGTCTTCGAGCTCCGCGTAGGCCTGCGCGTCGGCGACGACCTCCGCCCCAAGCGACGCCGCGAGTTCGTCGAGCTCGTCGCCGGTCAGCACCTCAAGCTGCGACTCGTCGCGCGGCGCGTTGCTGGCAAACAGGATCGGCGCACGCGCACGGTCCGGCGTGATCAGTCGGTAGTACCCGGGGCGCTGGGTGTCCTCAAGTTCGCAGACGAAACGCTGGCCGTGCTGCTCAACGGGTCGGCTGATGCGCGAGCCGTCGGGCGTGACCCACTGGGCGCTGCCGGCCTCGGGCATGCTCGCGAGGTGGGCGACGATCGGCCGGCCCTGCTCAATGTTGCGGGGCGGGTTGTTGCGCGTCGCGGCGTAGGTGATCAGCCGCTGCATGAAGGGCAGGTAGAACGCGCGGGCGGGGAGGTTGCTCCAGTCCGCGTCGCAGCTCGTGGCGCAGAGCAGGACCGCGCCCTCGCCGACGCCGCGTTCGGTGAGAAGCGGGTGGCCGGTGGAGAGGCGGGCGATGGTTTCGCCTTCGACGCGCGGGCCGAGTGCGAACCACGCGCGGACCTCCGCGTCCGAGAGTGAGCCGTTGGCCGGATCATTCCACAGCGCCAGGGCCGGGTGGTCGTGCCGCTGGTCGAGGATGCCGGCCGGGGTCTCGAAATCCAGGCCGACCCCCGACAAACCGTCGAGTGTCGCGGGCATCAGGTCGGCGAGCTTCTCATTCATCCATGCCGTGTCGGTGCGGTCGCCGGGGAACACCAGCAGCGCGCCGCCGCGCTGGACAAAGATGCGCAGCGCGAGCACCTGCGGGTCGGACAGACGCGTGACATTGGCAAGCACCACGACCCGCATATCGGCGAGCGCCTCGGCGTTCAGCGCCTCGGGCGCGATCACCTCCGCCCGCACCAGGTCGGCCAGCGGCGCGTCGGGTGTCGCCGCGAAGGGCTCCAGCGCGACCTCCAGGAAGTCCGTCTCGTTCTCGGGGAAGGGGCGGCCGCGATCGCCACTGACCAGCAGCACCGGCAGGTCCTCGAGCACATCCGCGACAAGCCGAAACACATCGTCGGCCGGGAGGATGTCGTCGCCCGTCGCGACTTCGAGCGTGTGGTCGCCGCCGGCCGTGAAGCGGTGGAAGAAGAGCACCTCGGCGGTCTGTCCGCGCTTGACGGTGACACGCTGCTGCTCGACCTCACCGCCGTCGATGATCAGCCGGACCGGCGTGTTGGGCGCATCGACCGCGCCGGTGTTGAGCAGCGTCGCCTTGACCTGCACGCGCTGGCCCACGCCGATCGTACCGCTGGAGAGGGTGACATCCGACACGGCGCAGTTGCGCCCGGGCTCGCTGCCGACGGGGATCAGCGTGATGTTGGGCCGGACCTCCATGCCATCAAGCAGCTCGCGCAGCCGCTGGCGCTCGACACCGCCCGTGACATCGCCCCCGGCCGCGGACCAGTTGAGCCGTTGGAAGTCGCTGATCAAAACGAGGTCGCGCTTGACCGTATCCGCCTCGCCCAACTGCTCCGCGCCGCTGCGCAGCGAACGCGTGCTGTCGGCCACCCCGAGCCCGGCCTCGGACGCCTCAAGCAGCTGCACCAGCCGGCCCGGCTCGGCGGTCGCCGTCTCCGACAGCGGGTGGTCGCCCCCGCCGATCCGCACCACCGACGCCTCCGAGCCGCTGGGCATCGCCGTCAGCAACGCCCCCGCCTCGCCACGCGCACGGTCGTAGCGCGTCACCCCGGCCCCCGCGGCGCTGGGGTCCGACGCCTGCATCGAATAGCTCGCGTCCAGCAGCACGAGCGTCGAGCCCTTCGCATCGCCAAACAGCTTGTTCCACCCCGTCAGCACCGGCTGCGCCATCGCGAGCGCGAGCAGGACGGGGATCGCGCACCGCACCAGCAGCATGATGAGTTGTTCGATCCGCACCCGCCGGCGGTTCTGCTTCATCACCTGCTCAAGCAGAAACATCGCCGCCCAGTCGACCCGGCGGAACCGGCTCTTGCTGAGCAGATGGATCGCCAGGGGGATCGCCAACGCAAAAACCCCGCCGAGCAACGCGATGTTGAAGAACGTCATCCCTTGCCCCCCTTGCCCCGGTACTGCCGGTGCGCGAGGTAGGCGGCAAGCGCCTCGGCGTAGGGCTGATCGGTGACGATCGGCACGAGGTCGACGCGTCGCTTCCGGCAGCCGGCGAGCAGTTGCTTTTGGAACTCCTCGAGCTTCTCAAGGTAGGCCTTACGCAGCTGCGCGGGGTCGAGCAGGTGGCGGTCGTTGGGGTCTTCAAGTGAGTCGAAGCGGTGCCAGCGTTTGAACGGGAAGTCGAGCTCGTCGCGGTCCCAAATCTGGAAGATCATGATGTCGTGCGCGGATCGGCCAAAGTTCGCGAGCCCACGCAGCGTCTGCGACACATCGCCAAAGCAGTCGCTGATGAGGATCACCATGCCCCGGCGTTTGATCTTCGGCGACGCGTCACGCAGCACCTTGCCCAGGTCCGTCTCCCCGCCGGGCGCGAGCCGGGTCATCGCGTCGAGCAGGATACTGACGTGGCCCGGCCTGCCGCGCGGGGGGATGTAATGAGTCACCTGTGTATCGAAGGTCATCATGCCCGCCGCGTCGCCCTGGCTGATAATGAGGTACGACAGGCAGGCCGCTAAGCGCACTGCGTATTCGTGCTTGCTCATGCCCGCCGCGTCGCCGAACACCCCCGACTGCGAGCGGTAGCGCATCGACCCGGAGTGGTCCAGCAGGATGGTCGCGCGGAGGTTGGTCTCCTCCTCGTACTCGCGGATGTAGAACCGGTCGGACTTGGCAAAGACCTTCCAGTCGAGGTTGCGCAGGTCGTCGCCCGGGACGTAGGGCCGGTGCTGCTTGAACTCGACCGATGCGCCCTTGTCCGGCGAACGATGCACCCCGGTATTGAGCCCTTCGACGACCGTCCGCGCGAGCAGCGGGAGACTGCCGATGTGCTTGAGGTCTGCGGGGGTAAGCGTGTCGGTGATGGGCATGCGTAGGGGCTAGGGGTTAGGGTCTAGGACTTAGGTTGGGGCATCGGAGGTAGGCATTGTGATGGGTGTATGGGTTGCATGCGGCTGAAAGCTCAGGTGTAGCATGCCAAACAGTCGGGTCTCCGGCTGGGGACACTTGGTGTCACGGCGTCACGATTGCCTAGGCCCTAAACCCTAGCGCCTAACCACTCGCGGCGAAGCCGTGCTACATCACCTTCGCTGGGGCCTGCTGCTTCGCGACGTCGATCAGCTTGGTCACGAGGTGGTCCACCGTGATGCCCTCGGCCTCGGCGGCGAATGTCGGGACCAAACGATGCCGCATCACCGGCAACGCCAGCGCAAAGATGTCGTCGGCCGTGACGTGTGTCCGCTTGTTCAGGAGCGCCCGCACCTTCGCGGAGAGCACCAGGTGCTGACACGCCCGCGGGCCCGGGCCCCACTCGACAAACTCCTTGACCCACTTGGGCGCGTCCGGGTCCTTAGGCCGACTGGTCCGCACGAGGTCGAGCACAAGGTCCAGCACATGGTCGGGCACCGGCACCTTGCGCACCGTCTCCTGGCACGCGATGATCTGCTCGCCTGTGAGGACCGGCGTGATCTGCCCGGCGAACGTGCCGGTGGTCTGCTGGACGATCTGCCGCTCCTGCATGCGGTCGGGGTAATCGACTTTCACGAGGAAGAGGAAGCGGTCGCGCTGCGCCTCGGGCAGCGGGTAGGTGCCTTCCTGCTCGATCGGGTTCATGGTCGCGAGGACGAAGAAGGGCTCTTCGAGGGTGTACGTCTTGCCGCCGACGGTGACGCTGTGCTCCTGCATCGCTTCGAGCAGCGCGGCCTGGGTCTTGGGCGGGGTGCGGTTGATTTCGTCGGCGAGGATCATCTGTGAGAAGATCGGGCCCTTCTCGAAGATGAGCTGGCGGTGGCCGGTCGTCGGGTCTTCCTGGATGATGTCCGTGCCGGTGATGTCGGCGGGCATCAGGTCGGGGGTGAACTGGATGCGGCGGAAGCCGAGGTCCATCGCCTGAGCGAGCGAGCTGACCATGAGTGTCTTGGCGAGCCCGGGCACCCCCTCGAGCAGGCAGTGGCCCCGCGCGAGGATGGCGATCATGAGCTGCTCGATCACGTCCTCTTGGCCGACGATCACTTTGGACAGCTCATGCCGGGCCCGGTCGTAGGCGTGGACAAGCATTTCGGCGTTCTGGAGGTCCTGCGGCGGGTTGGCGGGCTGGTTCAAGGGGGTTCTCCAGAGGGCGTGCATCTATATAAGGGACGGGATAGACATCTTAAGAGAAGGGATTCAGGGTCGGGGTCTCACCTAATCGCGACGCTGCACATCTTGCACCATTACATCCGAACAAGATACCCGCACACCGCGTGTCCCGATAGACCCTACCGGATTCACGCGGTCGGCCCCCGCGTTTACGCAGCCCCACGCCGCCCACGGCATGCCCCAAGCTTGAACGCAGCCCCAAGCCCACGGCTTTGAAGGGAGTTTCACGCCCGAAACGCCGTGGGACTTCCAGAACATCAACCCGCACAACGCCCCCTCAGCGTTTCACGTCTCGACCGCCCCCTCAAAACCATGGGCTTGCAACCAAAACCCTAGCCCCCGCCCACCCGCCGTGATATCGTTGAAGTGGCCGGCCAAGCCGACGCGGCCGACTCACCCCTTCTCCCACGCGCCGGCGACAACTCAACCCCCCGTTAGGAGCGTTCCACATGGCGGTACTCACCTCCACCTACACCACAAAGGACATCCGCAACATCGCTCTGGTCGGCCACGCCGGCTGCGGAAAAACCACCCTCCTCGAGACCCTCCTCGCCCGTGCCGGCATGATCGGACAGCCCGGCCCGGTCGAGCGGGGTCAGACAGTCTCCGACTTCACCGAGGAAGAAAAAGAGCACGGCCACTCGCTCTACGCCTCCATCGTCCACTGCGACCACGCCGACACCCACATCAATCTCATCGACACCCCCGGCGCCCCCGACTTCACCGGGCAAACTGTCTCCGTGTTCCCCGCCGTCGAAACCGTCGCCGTGATGATCGACGCACACGCCGGCATCGAGAGCGTCACCCGACGCATGATGCAGCGCGCCGCGCGACGCAAGCTCTGCCGCATGATCGTCGTCAACAAGATCGACAGCGAGAACACCGACCTCCCCGCCCTGCTCGACAACATCCAGGCGACCTTCGGCAAGCAGTGCCTCCCCATCAACCTGCCCACGAACGGCGGCAAGCAAGTCATCGACTGTTTCACCAATACCCAGGGCGACAGCGACCTCGGCTCGGTCGAAGACTTCCACACCGCGATCATCGACCAGGTCGTCGAGGTCGACGAAGACCTCATGGAGCTCTACCTCGAACAAGGCGAGGTCAAGCCCGAGCAGCTCCACGCCCCGTTCGAAAAAGCGCTCCGCGAGGGGCACCTCGTGCCCGTCTGCTTCGTCGCCGCTCACCCGCACGACGCGCCCGAACAGCCCGTCGGTGTGAACGAGCTGCTCGACGTGCTCGTGACGCTCGCGCCCAACCCGCTCGAAGGCAACCCCCGCCCGTTCGTGCGCGGCAGCGACTTCGAGCACGAGATCCACGCCGAGCCCGACCCCGCCAAGCACGTCATCGCCCACGTCTTCAACATCCGCGTCGACCCGTTTGTCGGCAAGCTCGCCGCGATGCGCATCCACCAGGGCACGGTCACCGCCGACTCCATGCTCTACATCGACGACATCAACGAGGGCGAGCTCAAGAAGCCCATCAAGGTCAACCACCTCTTCAAGCTCCAGGGCAAGGACCACCTCGAGATCGACCACGCGATCCCCGGCGACATCATCGCGATCGCGAAGGCCGAGGATGTGCACTACGACGCCGTGCTCCACGACTCGCACGACGAAGACAACCTGCACCTGCGGTCGATCAAGCTGCCCGAGCCGATGTCCGGGCTCGCGGTCTCGCCCAAGAAGCGTGGCGACGAGCAAAAGATCGCCGACGCCTTCGCCAAGATGCAGGAAGAAGACCCCACGCTCAAAATCACCCGCGACTCGGTCACGCACGAGACGGTGATCCACGGCCTGGGCGAGCTGCACCTGCGCATCCTCCTCGAAAAACTCAAGACCCGGTACAACGTCGAGGTCGAAACGAAACCGCCCAAGATCGCTTATCGGGAGACGATCCAGGCCAAGGCGCAGGGCCACCACCGCCACAAGAAGCAGACCGGCGGGGCCGGGCAGTTCGGCGAGGTCTACCTGCGCATCGAACCGCTCGAGCGCGGCGCGGGCTTTGAATTCGTCAACGAGACCTTCGGCGGCAGCATCCCCAACAACCTGATCCCCGCGGTCGAGAAGGGCGTCCGCAAGGGATTAGAGCAGGGCTACATCGCGGGCTTCCCGCTGCAAGACCTCAAGGTCAGCGTCTACGACGGCAAGTTCCACGCGGTCGACAGCAAAGAGATCGCATTCATCACGGCAGGCAAACGCGCGTTCTTTGACGCCGTCAGCAAAGCCCGGCCCGCGCTGCTCGAACCGATGGTCCATCTGGAAGTGACTGCACCCAACCAGTTTATGGGCGACATCACCGGCGACCTCTCGGGCAAACGCGGACGCATCCAGGGCACCGACGTCCTGCCGGGCGATATGGCGCTGATCGATGCGATCGTCCCGCTCAGCGAAGTCACCAACTACTCAAGCCAACTCAAGAGCATGACCGGCGGGCAAGGCACGTTCACGATGGAGCTGAGCCACTACGACCCGATGCCCGCGCACATGCAGGACAAAGTCGCGGCCGAGTACAAGCACGACGAGGGCGACGACTAACGCAACGCTGACGATGCGCAACGCCTAACACGAACGCCCGCCGACACCACTCGGCGGGCGTTTGTTTGATCGCTGATGCGCACGCGCAAACACAAGCGACGCGCCCGCGCATCGCGCGCATGAAAAAACACGAACAATGCTCAAGTCGTAATGAACCGCCCGCCGATACTTTTTTGGGATGCCTGCTAATTTAGGTTGACTTGGTAAGCAGCACCCCGTTACATTGACACACAGCTCCGTTCTCGCACTCCCCCAAAGGAAACCACTGCCATGGCAAAGAAGAAAGCAACCAAGAAGAAGGCCACGCGTAAGAAGGCCACCAAGAAGAAAGCAACGAAGAAGAAGGCCACCAAGAAGAAGGTGACCCGTAAGAAGGCCACCAAGAAGAAGGCCACGAAGAAGAAAGCAACCAAGAAAAAGGTAGCCAAGAAGAAGGCCACCAAGAAGAAGGCAACGAAGAAGAAAGCGACCAAGAAAAAGGCGACCAAGAAGAAGGTCACCAAGCGTCGCGTGACGAAGAAGAAGAAATAAGACCCGGCCGTGTCTATGCCCCGCCTCGTGGGCGAGGGCCACGGCACAAGCCGCCGCTCCGAATCACTGGCGGCTACGGGACTTGTCTGATACCGCAATCGTGCAGCGGAGCTAAACCACTGGAAGGACGCCCGGACGCGGGCGTCCTTCTCTTTTAAACCCATACGAGAAGAGTGATTGGCCTTGAACAGCCGCGACCGCAAGAGAGCGGGGCTCGCTACGAAACGTCTGGTCGCCGACCCCATACGGCCACGCCTCGCCTGGACTTCTCATACACCGCCCGGCCCACAAACACTACGAATACCCGCAAGCCCGTCAGCCGTTATGAATCCCCGGCGACGCATGCCGCGACCGGCTCAATCGTCTTGCGAAGCGGGCTCGCCGGCCACGTCCCAAAACCCCTTGGCCGCCGCCGTCCCAAAATCGGTTTGCGCAAAGGCACGGGCAACTTGCGCCAGGCCCGCGGCCTGCGCCTCGCGCGCGGCCGGGTCCCGTAACAGCGGGAGCAGCGCCTCGAACAACGGCTGCGCCTCTCCAAAATGCGGCACGAACTCGGGCGACACACGCCCCGTGCCCTGCCACTCGCTCACAAGGTTGGGCAGCGCAAACGTCTTCGTGTCCACCAGCCAACGCGCCAGACCCTGCCACATCACCTTGCTCACGTTGTAGAACGACACCATCGGCACGCCCCGCGCCGCGACCTGCAGCGTCGATGTCCCCGACTTCACAAACACGACATCCGACCAGGCGAGCACCTCTTCCGTCCGCCCCGCCACCACCGACAGACCGGCCGGCCAATCCCCCGCCTCCTTCGCGACCGACTCCAGCGTCGCGATGTCCGCCGCCGCGCGCAGCGTCACCACCCCACGCAGCCCATCGACCTCCTGCGACAGCATCGCGAACACACGCTGCATCGTCGGCCAGTTCTTCTCCAACTCGCTGCGACGCGAACCCGGCATCAACGCCAGATTCACCGCCCCATCACTGGGCAAGGATTGCGCATCCGTATCGACCGCACCTTCGCGCCCCGTATCGACCGCCGAGGCGCCCGCTTCAAAAACAGGATGGCCGACGAAAACACCCTCGACCCCGCGCTCGCCGAGCCAGTCCGGCTCAAAGGGCAGCAGGCAAAGCACCCGGTCCGAGAGGTTGCGCAGCCGACGCACACGCCACGACGCCCAGCCCCAGACCTGCGGGCAGACCAGATGCACGACTTTGGCGCCGGGCCGATGCTTGCGCACGGTTTTGCAGACCGACCAGTTCGCGGCCGGGCTATCGACCGGCACGAGCGCCGCGATGTCGTTGTCCTTGAGCCAGGCCGAGAGCACCTTGAGCCGACGCCGATGGTTCTGCACCTCGCTCAGCGCCCCCAGCGCCATCTTCGCGTGCTCGGTCGTCGTCTCCAGCAGCTCCGCCCCCGCCGCCTGCATCTTGGGCCCGCCAAACGCAACAAACCGCAGTGACGGGTCATCCCGCTTCAACTGCTCCATCAATCGCGCAGCAAGAATATCCCCGCTGGGCTCAAACGCGGCAAAAAAGATCGTTCGGGCTGTACTCATGGCCAGAGTCTACCCGCTGCGCAACCCGACACCAGACCCCAATCGGAATCGACCCGCGCCACCTACGAGTACGACGGCCTTGGCCGCCGCATCCAGAAAACCGTTGGCGCAGATACCTACGACTACTACCATAGCACCGGCTGGCAGGTGCTCGAGGTCCGCAAGAACGGCGACACGGACCCCTACGAACAGTTCGTCTACGACGGCACGTACATCGACGCCCCCTTCATGCGCTACGTGGACCACAACCAGGACGGCGACCTGCTCGACGCCGACGAGGGCGAGCACTACTTCTTCCGGGACGCGAGCTACAACCTCGTCGCCTACGCGGGGGCCGACGGCACGATCAAGGAACGCTACCGCTACACCCCCTACGGCAAACGCATCGCCATGACCCCCGCCTTCGTCGACAAAGCTTTCACCGACCACGACCAGCAACGCGGGTTCCAAGGGTTGCGGCATGATGAAGAGAGTGGGTTGATCGAGAACCGGGCGCGCATGCTCGATCCCTCGACGGGACGGTTCCTGCAACGCGACCCTTTAGGATATCCCGACGGGATGAATAGCTATGCTGCATATCATGTTACGCTTGACAGCGTAGACCCGTATGGTTTAGCTCAGATTCCAAGAATAAACATCAGCGGAGACCTACCGGGGGGGCGTATCTGGTTTCAGATACTATCTTCTGGTGAGGTGAATCGCGATGGGAAAACATGTGTTGACATCACTGTGCGTCTTGGCGGAAGAATCAAATTCACTGATCTCTTAAAGGGACTGCCGATACCTGGCGCAGCCATTGCTGCTACCGGCATCGACAAAATGCTTGGTTGGGTAGATTATATAGCTGAGTTTCAGGTCTATGGCGGAGCATCTTTTTCTCTTTGCAGTAGAGAATCATGCGACGACTACTGTTTAGATGAATGCAGCATACTAGTAGGGGCTCGGCTCATTGTGGGCCCAGAAGCTGAGGGTAGAGGTAGGGATTGGGTGGTTGTGAGTGCCTGGGGGGGCATTGAGGGAGAATGGGATATGTGCACAGGATCGATTACACTCACACTTAAAGCGTCCTTCTCTATACAAGTTAGAACAAGGCTTAAGAATTGGGGAGTAGCGTGGAGTACCGACGAGATAGAGCTTTTGAGTACAAGCAATGGTCCCGCTCCACTCCGACGTTGGTCGTGCAACTAATATTTTCCCATTGAGTGCAATGCTATGAAAAAGGATGGTGAACCAATTTGTTCATGGAACAAGCCAACGGGGCTGGGAGTCATATTGAGTATGATTGTATTCCTCATGGCTTTTGTTTTTTCATTTTTCAGCATGGTGTCAAAATTTGAAGGTGCATTTTTTTATGCAACATTTTTCACTTGTGCAGCGTTATGTTTTTTGTCTGCCGCATGGGTGCCATATGTTTTTTTGTCCAAAAGTTTTCTTTGACTCAAAAACATATCGGAAGGAAATTTTACGCTATTCGTGGGGTATTGCCTCTTTGGTTTGATGAAAAGGTAATTTGCGACGACCTTTCAAATTGTGAATTGATTCACTCCCATACAACTGAATCATCATCCCTGTATCTTGTTTTTAAAGATACGAAAATACATCTTTATACAGGTGTGAATTTAACTGAGTTTGAGCTATTTTTACAACATTCATTCGGCCGATAAAGTGGCGGCAGGGTAGGGTATCGACATAGGCTCTGGCGGGCTCTGTTGCGACCCTCTTCTTCGCCGGACGATTATGAGGTTGTGGACGAGGGCTTTGAGCAGCAGGGCCATCTCGCTTGCGTGGCGCGACCGGGCGCGGGGTGGTCGCCGAGGTTGCGTCTGAGCATATTCGTCACGGTCTCGATCTGTGTGTGTTGGCCGTCGCATCTGCCTTGTGGGCGGTTGGCTGGGGCGGGGTGTCGGCGAAGAGGTTGAGTTGGACCGTCACGAATGGGGCCGAGGCCTGCCCGGACCGGGCAGCGCCAGCCGGGCTGGCGCGGGCGGGGCTTGAGCGGTCGCGGTGGCATGCGCCTGGGCCGCGGCCTTGGCGGCTAGCCGGGCCTCCATCTCGGCCTTCCGCTTGCGGTTGCGGCCCACACCTGTGGTTTCAATCGCACATAGCTGCCCTCAAAGCAGGGCAATTGTGTGGCACCCCTGAGTGGCACGGGGTCAAGACCACGGGTTCACAAGTGTTTCTCAGCGTAGGCGTTGACGTAGGTGGGCAACTGCTGGCAATGTCGGACATTGCGTGGCAAATGTCGCCGAATGGCCCCGGAGGGACTCGAACCCTCACTCCCTTGCGGGAAATGGATTTTGAATCCATCGCGTCTGCCAATTCCGCCACAGGGCCGTGGGGACCCGATAGGTTAGCGGGCGAGGGCGTCGCGGTCTAGGGGGTGACGAGCGTGGGGCGGAGCGGCGGCAATCGGTCGTGGACGCAGGCCGAGTCTGCGGGGGATTGGTCGATTGCATCCACTTAGCACGCGCCACCCACCGATGGCGGCCGGGCGCGTCGTGTGGGGGTAAGGTTTGCCGGCGTCGTCGCTGGGCGTGCGGTTTAGAACACGTTGTATTTGAGGATGCACCACAGCGCGCGGACGCCGTCGCGCCAGCCGATCTTTTTGCCCTCGTCGTAGGTTCGGCCCGAGTAGCTGATGCCGACCTCGAAGATCTTGACATCCTTCATCTTCGCGACTTTGGCGGTGATCTCGGGCTCAAAGCCGAAGCGGTTTTCTTCGATCTTGATCTTGCTGATGACCTCGCGTTTGAAGACCTTGTAGCAGGTCTCCATGTCGGTGAGGTTGAGGTCGGTAAAAACGTTAGACATCAGCGTCAGGAAGCGGTTGCCCATCGTGTGCCAGAAGTAGAGGACACGGTGCGCCTGTCCGCCGGCAAACCTTGAGCCGAAGACGACATCGGCCCGGCCGTCGAGGATCGGCTCGAGGAGCTTGGGGTACTCGGCCGGGTCGTACTCGAGGTCGGCGTCCTGGATCAGGACAATCTCGCCCTGCGCCGCGGCGAACCCGGTGCGTAGCGCGGCGCCCTTGCCCTGGTTTTTGTCGTGGTAGAGCACGGTGCAGTCGTCGTCCTGCTCGTAGCGTTTGAGCATGTCGCGGGTCTTGTCGGTCGAGAAGTCGTCGACGAGGATCAGGTGCTTATCGACCTCGACGGCCCGGACGCGCTCGATGATGGTGTCGAGCGTGGCCTGTTCGTTGTAGATCGGGATAACGACGCTGAGTTTCATACGGTTTCCATCGTCGGGTTTCACGGGCGGGCTGGAGATTCCGCGGCGGGCGTGGATTCGTCGGCCGTAGCGCCCGGCGGGTCGGCGGGGTCGGGCCGCCACAGGATAGCGAACGCGCCCCAGGCGCGGTGCTCGGCGATACGCTGGCCGTAGCGGTCGAGCAGCAGTTTGAAGTAGGCCTCCTCGTCGATGCCGCCGTGCGCGCTGGCGTGGGAGAAGATGAGCCAGACTTCGGGATGGCCGCGCAGCGCGCGGACTTCGTCGCCGTAGCGGAGCGCGTCGTCGCGGTGCTTGCCGCCGCGGGTGAGTCGGTCCGCGGGGAAGGCGAGGGCCGGGTCCATGTGTTGGGTATAAAACTCATAGGGCCAATACGTGCCGTAAAAAAGGTAGACGTGTTGGCCCGGCTCGAGGTGGTCGTGGACGTGGCGGAAGACGGGCGCGACATCGTCATCAAAGGCGGCGACCCCGCGGCGTTGGATCGGGCCCGACAAGATCGCCGCGCCCGCGAGCAGGAGCAGCACACACCCCGCCCGGCCGGGCAGGGCCTGCCTAAGCCCCGACAACCCCGACGCGGCGAGCAGCAGCACCGCCGGCCCGAGGTACAACGCAAGCCGATCCCCCAGCGGGTACACCCCGGCCATGCTCATCGCCACCGCGACACCCCACGGCGCAAGCAGCAGCCACCCTCGCGCCGACCCCCGCCGCGCCAACAACACCCCCGCCCCCAGCACCGCCAGCCCGAGCACCAGCCCGGGCAGCGCGAGCCCCGTCGCGTCCCCCACGCCCCTGGCCAGACCCGACACCAAGCCCCCCGGACTCACCCAGGGCATCGGCAAAAATCCACTCTGCCAAAACGAAGTCATGTACGCGTCGGTGTCGGCCGCAGCCATCTGCCCACGCAGGATCAAGGCGTAGTGGCACGCCCCCGACACCACCCCGACCCCGGCTGGCAACAGCAGCCACGCCAACTCCCGGCGCCGCTCACGCGACAGCCGCGTCACCAGCAGCACACCGCCCACCCCCGCCAGCACGATGTAGAACGCGATCGAAAACCACACGCCCACCCCCGCCAACAGCGTCAGCACCGCCGACTCGCGCCACCCCAGCCGACGCTCCAGCACCCAGCACCCCACCCACAAACCCAGCAGCGCCAACAGCACATCCATCGTGTACGGCTTGACCCGGCACGCCTGCAGCAGAAACTCCACCGACGTCACAAAACCCAGCATCACGATCAGCCCCGGCAGCGGCGCGCACATCCGACGCACCAGCGCCGCGAACACCGGCACCGACAACACCGCCGAAACAAACGCCGTCGCCTTCACCGACGCGAGCCCCAGACCCAACACACCCACCGCCGACCACACCGCAACCAGAAAGCCAAACGGCGCGACCTGGTTGCCCTCCATCGGCCCGGCCAACTCGGCAATATCCGCGTCAATCACATTGTTGAGCACCAGCACATCGTCGACGTACAGCGTGATCGGCTTGCTGAAGTTCCATCCCAGCAGCACCCACCCCAGCAGTAACAGGCCGACCAGCCCCACCCGCGCAGCGATAGGCCACGCGGCCGGCGCATCACCCCCCCGCCGATCAATCGAACTGTCACTGGTCGTCCCGGGATCGGGCATCCACCACCCTCTACGAAATGCAAAACACGATCCGCCAACATCCAGTATACCCTTGCCCTATGCCGACGACCGACACCCTCCGACAACTCGACCACGCGCACCTCTGGCATCCGTTTACCCCGATGAAACAGTGGCGCGAATCGCAGCCGCTCGTCATCGAACGCGGCGAGGGGCCCTACCTCTTTGACACCGACGGCAAACGCTACATCGACGCCACGTCCTCGCTCTGGTGCAACATCCACGGCCACCGCCACCCCAAGATCGACGCCGCCGTCCGCGAACAGCTCGACAAGGTCGCACACTCCACGCTGCTCGGGCTGACCAACCCCCCGGCGATCGAGTTCACCGCGAAGCTGATCGAACGCATCAACCGCAACGCACCCAACGCGGGGCTCAACAAGGCCTTCCTCTCCGATGCCGGCGCGACCGCCGTCGAGGCCGCGTTCAAGATGGCCGTCGGCTACTGGT
>JBITAC010000036.1:0-14129 GCA_044439905.1 Phycisphaerales bacterium JB063
ATTGAGGGTCTGCCAGAGCATCTCGGCGCGGTCGCGTGCATCGTTGGAATCGGGCTCGATCTCGGCGCCGGCCATGTCGAGTGTCTCAAGCACGTCGGGCCAGCGTTCGATTTCGCCGTCGTTGACCGCGTTGATCGCTTCGAGGAACTGCCGGACGGTTTCGCGTGGCGACGACAACGCGGCCGGGGCCTCACCTTCGACGGGTGGGTTGGTGATGACGGGCCGGCCGGTGTCGCTGGGCTGGGCCCGGTTCAGCGGCGCGGCGAGGCAGGCCAGGAGCAACACAAAGACACAGACGAAACGTGGCATAGGCAGGGCTTCCAATGAAAACGCAGAACGGGGATTGTAAAGCAAACCCACCACGTGAAAGCCGGGGCAGGTGAAGCCGGTCGATGCTTGAAGAAGTGTGTTGGGGCGCTCGACGCGTTGCGGGGCTTAGCGTTCAACGACGCGGACGTTCTCTCGTCCGTCGTCGGGCGCGGGGCGCGGGGCGAGGTCCTCGGGTGTGACGGTCTTGCCGGTCAGGGCGTCGATGAGCTTGCCGAAGAACGAGAAGATGACCCAGGCGACCGCGGTGACGGCGAGGGCGGCGAGCAGGAGGAGCGCCAAAGCGATCAGCGGGATCGCGAAGGTGACGACGGCGACAACGGCGGTGGCCTTAAGCACCCAGGGCGGTCGGCCGGTCGCGAGGCGGACGTAGTGCCCGTAGCGTGGGTCGGATTGCATGTCTCGGTACCAGGCCATGCGGTGATGCTAGGCGCGGCCGGCCTGCGGCACAAGCCCCGGGCCCGGGAAAATGCAAATCCTTTTCTTACCGGCGGGGCGACACCGCGCGTTAGAATGTGTGCCTATTCACACCGGACCTTCTTCCAAACTCTCAAGGGGTGCAATGATGCGACGACGTTTCAATGGTTTTTTCTGGCTGGCGCTGGCGATGGTGCTTGCGCCGCTCTCGGCGGTGGCGCAGCCGATGGCGGACCTGACGCCCGAGGACGCGATCCTCTACATGGGCTGGCGCGGGTCCAGCGACATGGGCGACGACTACGAGGGCTCGCTGCTGCAGGGCATGGTCGAGGAGACCGGCCTGCTCGAGGCGCTGCCGCAACTGCTCACCGCGGCGGAGACGTTCGCCCAGGAAGAGGTCGGCGATGATGAGCTCATGCGCATCTTCGAGTCGATGGCGGCCGTGGGGCAGTCGGCGTGGAGCAACGGCGCGGCGGTATTTATCCTGCCGCCCGACGCCGCGGGCAACGGCCCGCCGATGCCTCGGCTGGCGTTCCTCTTCAAGCGGGGCGGCGCGGACGAGCCCGAGCTTCGTGCGGCGCTGGCGGACCTGGTGCAGATGGCCAACGAGGCCGAGGAAGTCCCGCTGTTCATGGGCGTTCGGGGGGATGCGTTGTTCCTGTCGATCGGTTTCGACGTGGCGGAGCTCCCCGAGGGCGGCACGCTTGCGCAGGCCCAGGCGTTCCAGGCGGCGCTTGCGCAGGTGCAGACCGACGCGGCGATGGTGGTGTATTTCAACGGCAAGGGTTTGATTGAGCAGGTCGACCAGTTCGTTGCGCAGATGAAGGCCGAGGCCGAGGAGTGGGGTGAGCAGCCCGACCCGTTTACGGAGCTTTGGCCGACGCTGCGTGACGTGACGGGTCTGGGGGGTGTGAACCAGATGATCCTGAGCGCGGGGATTGTGGAGCGTCGCTGGGAGACGCGGATGTTTATGGATGCGCCCGCGCCGCGGACGGGCATCCTTTCGCTGATCGACACCGACCCGATCGCGGCCGAGCAGTTGCTGCACGTGCCCAAGACCGCGACGTTTATGCAGGCGGGTTCGCTCGACCCGGCCCGCGTGCTGGAAGTCACCCGCGACATCCTGGGCGCGATCGACCCGGGCATGGTCGACGAGCTGGACAACGCGCTCGAAGACGGCAGCCAGGAGGTCGGCTTCGACATCGAGCGTGAGCTGATCAACGGCATCGGCCCGACGTGGACGGTGTACATCGACCCGATGATCGCGGGCAACGGGCTGGCGAGCATGGTCCTCGTCAACGACCTACGGGATGCGGACGCGGTCGCGACGTCCTTGATGCGTCTTTGCAACCTGGGCAACGAGCTGCTCGAAGACGAGATGATGGACGAGGCGATCAACATCCGCTTCCTCAGCCGGCAGATGCAGGGCGAGTCGGTGGTGTCACTGGGTGTGCCGTTCGTGTCGCCCTCGTGGATGGTGCATGACGGCAAGCTGTACTTCGCGCTGTACCCGCAGGCGTTGGAGATGGCCTTGGAGCAGTCGGGTGAGGCGGGCGATTCGATCCTCGCGAACGCGACCTTCCAGGAGGCGATGCAGCGGCTTGGCCAGGGCGCGTTGTCCGGCCAGGCGGCGCAGGGCGTGCCCGCGACGGCGTTGAGCTTCACGGACCTGCCCGAGACGGCGGGGGACGGCTACGGCACGATGCTGATGATCGCGCAGGCCCTGGGCGGCGCGGCCGAGATGACCAGCGGCGAGCCGGCGACCTTCCAGCTCCCGCCGGTGGGTAAGCTGCTGCCCTACCTCGAGGCCGCGGCGCAGGCGGCGTGGATCGACGACGACGGGCTCCACGTCCGCGCGATGGAGCCGTTCCCCGGATCGTCGCTGCTGGGCCCGGGCAAGGGCATGGAGAGCAGCGCACTGGTCGCCGCGCCGATGGCGGTGGGCGTCATGCTCCCCGCGCTGGGCGCCGCGCGACGCACCGCCCGGCAGATGCAGAACGTCACCCAGGCCCGCGGCATCGGCCAAGCCATCGTGACCTATGCCAATGTGAACGACGGCGTCGCGCCCGACGACATCGCGCTGCTCGTTCAGGGCGACTTCGTCACCCCCGACTATCTGGTCTCGTCCAACTCCGTCCGTGCCCAGCCGATCCCCTTCGGCTTCGACGATTGGGACGAAGAACGCCAGATGCGCTTCTATCGCGAGAACAGCTCGTTCGTCCTCGTGCCCGTGGGGAATGTCGCCGACCAGGAAGAGCCGTGGAACAACATCCTCGTCTTCCAGCGGCCCGACGACTCCGACGGCGGCATCGTCGTGTGCTGGGGCGACGGCCACAGCTCGTTCGAACAGGACGTCTTCTGGATCGCCCATATGCTCGAGGAGCAGACGGGCATGACCATGGACGAACTGATCGAGCGGCAGGTCGCGTTCGAGCCCGGCGAGTAAGCGAGTGCCTCTCTCGGACCACGCTTCTACATAAGATGACGCCCTCCAGGCAGCCCTTCCAGCCCCCGCCCCATCGGCGGGGGCTTTTTGTTGGACGCGATCCGCGGGCGGTCGAAATAATCAACGCCCGCTGGCGGTTTACCCGTCAGCGACCGATGGTTCATTACAGCGAACACGACATGACGCCTCAGCCCACCGACCCGAGCCCGGCCCCCGCCGTAGCCCCCACCCGCCTGACTCATCTGGGGTGGGGGATCGCGTTGCTGGTGGTGGCCTTGTCGTGGGTCGGGGCGTGCGCGATCCGGGGCAACACGCAGCCCGTGCCCCTCGACGGGTGGCAGGCCGGCCTCGACGCGGGGATGGACGCGGCGGCGGAGGCCGAACGCCCGATGCTCGTGATGTTCACCGCCGACTGGTGCGGGCCCTGCCAGGCGCTCAAAAAAGAGGTGATCCAGACCCCCACCGCCCGGGCAGCGATCGACCAGGGCTACGTCCCCGTGGTGATCGACCTGACCGACCAGTCCAGCCGAAACCCCAACATGCCCGCCGCCCAGCGTTACGGCGTCACGGGCATCCCGCACCTCCTCCTCGCCGACGCGCAGGGCAACATCCTGCCCGGCACCCTGCCCTACCCCAACCGCACCTACCCCCGGACCCCCGAGGGCTTTGCCGACTGGCTCTCGAGCCCGACGCGTCACGCGTCGCGGTGAGGCGCGACGCCGTAGGCGGTGGTGCTCAGCCGCAAACGGTAGGGGCACGCTTTCTTGTTTAGACCCCCTGACGCTGGGCGTCTTCCTTTCGGAGGATGGTGCAGGTCTCGCTTTCCTCGTCGAAGGTGATGACGACCCGGCCCGCGTCCAGGAGTTTTTTTACCTGCTCGACGCTTCGGTAGGCCTCGGTCCAGTCGGTGCCGTCACGCGTGACAAACTCCTCGATCAGGGCGTCGAGGGTGTCGGGCGGCAGCTCGTCGTGCGGGATTTGCAGGGGCATCGGTCGGCCCAGGGGGTGAAAATGGGTATTTGGGTGGGGCAGCAAGGCCTCCACCGGCCTTTACGGGGTAACCCGCCCTCCCGGGGCTACCGCGGGAGGCCTTGGGCTGCTATAGTGTATCGCTCTAGGAGGAAGACCCAAGGCGGATTGCCGCTGCGGGATTTTTTTGTTCCGGCCGGTGATACACACCGCGTCGCGGACGTCATTGTTGATACGTTGTACCCGAGCCCGGGCCCGAAGGAGGAACTTCGGCTTTGGCTCATATAGGACAGATGCCCGCTGGGCACGGAAAGGTAAGAGACGGATGCAGGATCGCAAATCAATCAATCGCCGAACGTTCCTCCAGGGGGCCGCGGCGGTCACCGCCGGTGCGGCGTGGATCAACCCCTCGAAGCTGTTCGCCGAGGGCGGCAACAAGCTGCGTGTGCTGGGCATCGGTACCGGCGGCCAGGGCGCCCACGACATCGTGCAGGTGTCTGAGCACCCCGACACGACGATCGTCGGCTGTGTGGACGTGGACCTGCGTGCGGCCGAGCGGGCCGCCGGCCGATTCGATTGCGACGCGTGGCAGGACTACCGCCAGGCGTTCCGCGATCTGGGCGACGGGTTCGACGCGGTCGTGGTCTCGACCCCGGACCACATGCACGCCCCGATCGCGATGGCGGCGATGAACATGGACAAGCACGTCTACTGCCAGAAGCCCCTGACGTGGTGCGTGGCCGAGTCGCGTGCCCTGAGCCAGGCCGCCCAGGCCAAGAGCCACCTCGCGACCCAGATGGGCACGCAGTGGGCCTCGCGCGGCACTAAGCGGCAGGTCATTGCCGCGATCAAGGAAGGCATCATCGGCAAGGTCGAGAAGGTCTACGCCTGGTCCGACCGCCCCGCGGGCTGGTGGCCCCAGGGTGTTGAGATCCCCGCCGGTGAAGACGCCGTGCCCGACTACCTGGACTGGGACCTCTGGATCGGCGGCGCGCCGATGCGTCCCTACAAGAACGACACCTACGCCCCGTTCAAGTGGCGCGGCGTCAAGGACTTCGGCACCGGCGCAATCGGCGACATGGCCTGCCACATCGCCGACGTCCCGTTCTACGCGCTGGGCCTCACCAACCCCACCTCGATGATCTCCCAGGCCAACGACGTCAACGACGACACCTACCCCTCGAGCCAGAACATCGAGCTCACCTTCGCCGGCAACAGCAAGACCGCGGGTGATTCGCTCAAGCTCTACTGGTCCGACGGCGGCATCAAGCCCACCGCGGAAGACCTCGGCGCCCCCGACGGCTTCGACGTCCCGCAGAACACCTGCTTCCTTGTCGGCACCGAAGGCACCATCGGTATCCGCCACGAAGACGGCATGGTCTGGCTCTGGGTCAACGGCGAGTCCGTCGAGTTCCAGGGCAACAGCCGGCTCCGCGACCGCAACCACTACCACCACTGGGTCGATGCCTGCATGGGCTGGGGCGAAACCGAAACCCACTTCGCCTTCGCCAGCAAGCTCACCGAGTCGATGGTCCTGGGCACGCTCGCTTCCCGCTTCGCGGGCACGAAGCTCGAGTGGGACGCCGACAACATGCGTGTCACCAACCACGAAGCCGCCAACGCCTTCATCGCTCGCGACTACCGCGAGGGCTGGGCAGTCGACGGCCTCTAAGGTCCCTCGCGAAGTCTGTCTCAACTTTCCAGGAACGCCCGGCAACCGCCGGGCGTTCTTTTTTCTTGCGGCCCCGTTGCGAGCAACCTCCCCCCATCGAGTTAGCGCTTAGGTATTGCCACAAGGTGAGCGCTCAGGCGTGTGCCATGCCGGGCGGGACAGGCATAAAAAACCCCGACTAGCGTGTAGGGGGGGTCGGGTTCACGCCAGCCGGGGAATTACGATCGCCGTGCCCGAGATGGGCCGACGGATAGATTGAACTTGTCACATAAAGGGGAAGAGAAGATGTCTGATAACTCGAAGGACTCTACCCTTCTTTCGGTAAATGTACAACAAAAACTTTGCGCGAACATGCCCTTTTCACCAGAATAGGACTAGGCGCGTACAAAATCAGGGCATTACCTTAGCCCATTATCACTACACCCACGGTTCCCGTACGATGCGGACCGGCCAACCCCTCGGAGTGCGATTGCGATGAAAAAGATCGGTGTCATGGGCTGCGGCGTTGTTGCGGAGTACGGCCACCTGCCGCCGCTGCGGGACTCGCCGCGGTTCGACCTGCACGCCCTGATGGACCCCGACGCGGCGCGGGTCGCGGACTATGCCAAGCGCTTCCGCGTGCCCCACGCCCATACCGAGTCCGAGGCGTTCTACACCAGCGGCATCGAGGCGGCGTCGCTTTGCTCGCCCGCCCCGTTCCACCTCGACAACGTCCGCGGGTGCGCGGCGCACGGCCTGCCGGTGCTCTGCGAAAAGCCCCTGGCCATGGACGCCGACGAGGCCGGCCAGATCGTTGAGCTGATGAAGCAGGCGAACCTGCCCCTCTACGTCGGGTTCTGCTATCGCTTCGCCGGCTGCGCCCAGACTATCCGTCACCTGGTCCGCGACGGTGCGATCGGCGAGGTCCGATCACTCCGCCTCGTCTACAACTGGGACTGTCACGGCAAGTACGAGCAGGGCCCCGACGGCAAGTGGCGCATCTACCAGCGGCGGGCCGACCGCATGCACGAGGGCGGCCCCATGGTCGATTGCGGCGTCCACCAGATCGACCTCGCCCAGTGGTGGCTCGACAGCCCGGCCGTCCGATGCCACGGCCACGGCGCGTGGGTCGACGAGTTCGACGCCCCCGACCACATGTGGCTCCACCTCGACCACGACAACGGCGCACACACCTGCGTCGAGATCTCCTACTCCTACGGCCACACGACCCGGCAAAAGTACAACGAGTTCATCTACGAGCTGATCGGGACCGACGGCATGATCCGCTACGAACGCAACACCGACCTCTTCGAGCTCCGCACCCACCAGGGCACCGAGCCCCTGGACCACACCGGGGAAAAAGACTTCGCACGCATGTACGATGCATTCGCCGACGCGCTCGAGTCGGGCAAGCCCGGCGACCTGTGCACGGGCGAAGAAGCCATCCGCGTCACCGACATCGCACGCACCGCGACCCAGCGCGTTATCCGTGAACGACTCGACACCCCCGCGAAGCCCCTATGACCACCGCCGACCAGCTCGACGCCCAGTACCCCGCGATCTCGCCCGACGCCTGGGGGCTCGACCCCGACTGCACGTTCCTTAACCACGGCTCGTTCGGCGCCGCGCCGCGCGTCGTCCTCGACCGCCAGAAGCAGCTGCGCGAACGTATGGAACGTAACCCGCTGCGTTTCCTGCTCGATGAAGCGCCGCCCCTGGTCGAGCATGCCCGCCAGGCGGTGGCCAAGCTCATCAACGCCCAGCCCGAGGATGTTGTCTTTGTCCGCAACGCCACCGCGGGGGTCAACGTCGTGCTCCGCTCGCTGCGTTTTGAGCCGGGCGACGAGATCCTCTACTTCAACCACGCCTACAACGCCTGCGCTAACGTCGTGCGTTTCGTCGCGGATCGCTGGGGCGCCAAACCCGTCCGCGTTGATATCCCTTGGCCGATCGAAGACCCGCAGCAGGTGATCGACGCGGTGGACGCGGCCGTGACCGACCAGACACGCCTCGCGATGCTGGACCACATCACCAGCGGCTCGGGGCTCGTGCTCCCGATCGCGCAGATCATCGCCAAGCTCAAGGCCCATGGCATCGATACCCTCGTCGACGCCGCGCACGCCCCGGGCATGGTGCCCATCGACGTGCAACAGATCGGCGCCGCCTACTACACCGCCAACTGTCATAAGTGGCTTTGCGCCCCCAAGTCGGCCGCGTTCCTCCACATCCCCAAGGACAAGCAGCCCGGCATCGAGCCCGACGTCATCAGCCACGGCTCCAACGCCTACGGCGCAGGCAACGCCGACCTGCAGATGCGGTTCCTCTGGCCCGGCACGAACGACCCGACGCCCGTCATCGGCATCGCCGACGCGATCGCGTTTCTCGAATCGCTCCTGCCCGGCGGACTGCCCGCGCTCATGCAACGCAACCACGACATGGCGATCGCGCTCCGCCCAATCGTCTGCGACGCATGGGGCATCGAGCCGCCCTGCCCCGCGTCGATGCTCGGGTCCATGGCCACCCTCCCGCTGTTCAAGGGCTGCCCGCGCTGGCGCGACCCCGACGCCACACGCAAGCAGGACGACGTCTTCGACCGCGTGCAGCGCAAGCTCAAGGTCGAGGTCCCGCCAATCGACATCGAGACGTCGCCCGACTCGGCCATCATCCACAGCCGATTCTCATGCCAGGCGTACAACCATGGCGGGCAGATCCTCCGATTCATCGAGGCCTTCCGCGACGTCGTCGACCCCGCCGCGCTAACGGGCTAAGCCAGCGACGCCCAGCCAATTTGCGGAAACGCCTTGTGATTGGCCGATAGCGCAACATCGCGCCCACCGGCTTCATTTCTCTTCGAGGCGACTGCATGGCTCAGCCGACCGAAACGACCGCCCCCCATCGCAAACACACCCCAGGCCGTTGGCTATGGACCGCCGCGGTGCTCGCCTGCTTCGTCGTCGCCGGGACGCTTGCGGGCCGATGGATCGCGACAGGCCTCACCCCTGTCACCGGCCGCGACGTAACGCACGACACCGACACCGACCCCGGGCCCGTCTCCAACACCCCCGAGGTCCGCGACGATGACGAACCGGCCGACGCGGTCTCCGAGTAACCCATACGCATCGAACACCGCAGCGCGTTGAGCGAGCACTGCGCCCCATGATGAGCCGGCGGCGCGCAGCGTCCCGCGCCCACCTGCAATCTACAACACACCCTCACCCAAACGATGGCTTCTACGGCATGCGCTCGATCGCCTCGGCCACACCCGCCGAGCCCTGGGCAAGCGCAAACCGGATCGACATCGCGTAGCTCGCACCCGCTTCAAGATTGATCAGACGCCCCGCCTCACGCTCGATCGGCCGGGCGTTAGGCAGCGTCGTGCACGGCTCAAGCCCGGTCACATACCCATCGCGCTCATCGTGCAGCGCCTTCCACTGCGCGAAGTACGGCAGCTCCGCCTTACGCCATCGCAACGACACGGCCTTATCTTTCGCGCCGTTGTGCAGCAGCACCCCGGTCTCCCCCTGGTCGTCGGCGGGCAGGTCGAGGAAAAACACCTGCTCGGTGCTCGCCGGTTTGGGGCCGGTGTAGTAAGGCCAACGCTCGGCTGCCTCGTCGGCGTAGTCCGCATCACGTGGCGTCGCAGTGGTGCCGTGCGGTGTGACGAGTTGCGCCCCCTCTTCGAGCAGCGGTCGGCCGTGGTTGAGGTGGTAGAGGATGCCGCATTCCTGCGTCTGCCCGCCGCGGTTGGTGATCACATCGCGGACGGTGAAAGCCGACTCGCCGGGGACAAAGGAGAGCTCGGTCGCGAGTTCGAGTTTGGGGCCGTACATCGAGCGTTCGTGCACCACGCCGCGCAGGGTGACTCTGTACGGCGGGTCTTGCTCCGCGATCAACGCCACCCGACTGGCGGGGGTGTTGGCGATCTTGCCGTGGAGCGTGATGTTCCCGGCCGGTGGTTCGCCGACCGCGTCGTGGTGGGTGTCTTCGCAGGGCGGGCCGAAGAACTCAAGCCCGCACCGCACGAGGTACTCGCTAAACCCGTCGAGCCAGCCCGTCCCCCCGCGAGCGCCCAGGTCGATGAAGTGGGGGTGGACGACCTCCTTTACGGGCGAGTCCCAGCCCAGCCGGAGCCCGCCCCCGGCCGTGTCGTTTGCCACCACATCGAGGATGCCCATGCCACGGGTCGGGATGGCGCGGATCGTGAGCGCCCCGGTGTCGAGGGTGATCAGGTCGACGCCCTGCTGCTTGCCCCCGTGCAGCCGGGCCTGTGTCGCGGACCAGCCGGTCGGCCCGGCGGCGGGGCAGTCGTCCCGGCCCACGCGCGTGTCCCCGGCATGCTGATTCGTTTCCGAATCCTGAAAGAGAAAGGTATAAGGGGCAGACATTGAATCACCCTCCAAGGCAGAATAGGCCGGGGCTCTGGCGACACACCACCCCCATCGCGTGCTGGAAACCCCGGATCATTTCATGATCAACCGCACCGCACACGCCATCTATCAAACGTTATCATAATCGTTCAAAATCTACCGCGAGGAATACCCCCCATGACCGCCCTCTCTGCCACCTCTGTCAAAGAACTCAAGACCCTGGATAGCAATGTCAAAGCCGCCGCCGAGGCCGCGCTCGAGGCGACCGGCGGGCTGCTCCGCCTCGCGCCCAACTGGGTCCCCCGCTCCTTCCTCCAGCCCGGCCTACGCATCAAACTCCACCCGGACGACACCTACGCCTACGGCCTGGACCGCGGCGGTATCGACGAACGCTGGTTCGGATCGACCACCGAGGCCGCCAACGACGGCCGAGTCCACGACGAAGGCCTCAGCTACTGCGTCCACCACGGCCAACGCTTCCTCCTCCGCGACGTCGTCACCGAACTGGGCGGCGACATCGTCGGCGACGCGATCTGGGACAAGTACGGCAAGTGGCCCGTCTACTCCAAGTTCTTCGACAACATGGGCCCCATCCCCCACCACATGCACCAGAACGCCGAGCAGGCCGCGCTGGTCGGCCAGGAGGGCAAGCCCGAGTCGTACTACTTCCCGCCGCAGCACAACAACGTCGGCAACAACTTCCCCTACACCTTCATGGGCTTTGAGCCCGGCACGACCAAGGCCCAGGTCCGCAAGTGCATCGCCAACTGGAACAGGGGCGACAACGGCATCCTCAACCTCTCCAAGGCGTACAAGCTCAAGCCCGGCAGCGGCTGGCTCATCCCCCCCTGCGTCCTGCACGCGCCCGGCTCGCTTTGCACCTACGAACCCCAGTGGGGCAGCGATGTCTTTGGCATGTACCAGAACCTCGTCGAAGGCCGTGAAGTCCCCTGGGCGCTGCTCGTCAAGGACATGCCCAAGGACAAGCACAACGACATCGACTTCATCATCGACCAGCTCGACTGGGACGCGAACGTCGACCCCAACTTCAAAGACAATCACTACCTCGAGCCCATCGTCGATACGCAGGACGACGCACACGCCGACAAGTGGATCGTCTACGGCAAGGTCGCGGGCGAGCAGCTCTTCAGCGCCAAAGAGCTCACCGTCAAGCCCGGCGGCAAAGTCACCGTTAACGACAACGGCGCCAGCTCGATCACCGTCGTCCAGGGCAACGGCAAGCTCAACGGCATGACACTCGACTGCCCCAAACTGATCCGCTTCCACGACCTGACCCTCGACGAGGTCTTCATCACCGCGAAGGCCGCCCAGGCCGGGCTCACCTTCGAGAACACCTCGGACGTCGAAGACCTCGTGATCCTGCGGTATTTCGGCCCGGAAGTGAACCCCAACGCCCCGCAGGTCGGCGACTACAAGAAGGCCTGAGCAGGCCGCCTCGTGGGCAGCCGCCGCCGACGCGTACGCGATCTGGGCCCCAAAAATCGATCCAAGGGCGTGGTTTCTTGAAGCCACGCCCTTTTTTTCATAAAAATCTGACACGGAGCGACCGAATCGGGTGGCCTTCGGCATAACTATAGGGGCAGGACACCGCGCCGCCCTCTAAGACACATGCCAAACACGCCCGACTCCAATTCGTTTGACATGGGCCACTTCGCCCGTGCATGGTCGACCAGCCAGGACCTGATCCGGCTGTATGTCGACTCGGTCATCTGGAATCCGCACGACGCGGAGGACGTGATCCAGAAGGTCGCGTACCAGGCGGGGAAAAACTACGAGCAGTACGACCCGGAACGCCCGTTCTCCGGCTGGGTGCTGGGGATCGCGAAGAACGAGGTGCGGATGCATCTGCGCAGCCGGGCCCGTGACCGGCATGTCTTCGGCGAGGGTGTGCTGGACATGCTGGCGTCGACGGCGGCCGAGCAATCCGAATCCCTCCCCCCGCGTACCGCCGCACTGCGTGATTGCGTCAAGCAGATGCCCGAGTCGGGCAAGGCGCTGCTGCGGATGCGGTACACGGAAAACCTTAAGGGCCCCGAACTCGCCAACCGGCTGGGCATGTCGCACAACGCGGTGCTGCTTCGGCTGCGTCGGCTGCGCGGGGCGTTGGGCAAGTGTATCAACGCGCGCATGGCCGGGCGGGAGGGCACGTCATGAGCAACCCGACAGACCCCAACCCCCTGGACTGGGTCGAGCCGATGCTGCTGGGCGAGCTGGACGATGCGCGGCTGGCGGCGCTGGAGCGTTGGCTGACCGAGGACGAGGCGAACCGGGCCGCGTTCCTGCGTGAGGTGCATCTTTGCCGAGGGATCCGCCGGGCGCTGTTCTCCGAGGATAGCAGTCTGGCGCTGGACGACGCCTGGGACGAAGACGAGCTTGAGATCGTTGCCGGCCCCGCCGATCCGGACGTGATGAGCGAGGTCGTCGACATGGCGCTCGCCGAGCGAAAGCGCCACGAGGTCGAGGCCAAGGCGCAGCGCCTGCTGCTCGAGGACCAGGCGAAGCAGCAGCCCCGCCGCCGACCCGCGCCCCCGAGCACTAGCAAGAGCCAGTGGGCGATCCCGATGCCCGTGCTGCTTGGCGCGATGGCGGCCATGCTCGCGATCGTGGTGTACCTGTTCTCGCCCGGCGACGACACGCCGACGCCCGACGCGCTGACCGACGCCCACCCACCCAGCCATCAGCCGCGGGGCCCGGGCGCGGCGGTCGCGCCGCTCATGGCGGCGGTGGTCGAACAGACCCACATGGCGCAGTGGGCCGGCGGATCAGCGGCCCGGCCCGGGCCCAACGGGCAGATGCCCGCCGGCGAATACACCCTGACCGCTGGGGCGGTGCGTCTACGCACCGAGTACGGCGCGGTGCTCATGATCGATGGCCCCGCGCGGTTTGAGCTCTCCAACGACAACACCGGCCGACTCCTCTCGGGCCGACTCACCGCCGACGCACGCAACGCCCAGCCGGGCTTCCGCCTTCAGACCCCCAGCGCCAACCTCGACAGCTTCGACGCGACGTTTGGCGTCTATGTCGACGGCCACGGAAAGACCCAGGCCCACGTGTTCGCCGGCAAGGTCGACCTCTCCAACGCCTCCGGGCAAGGTGAAACCCTCCAACTAACCGCCGACGACAGCGCCGTCGTCACCTCCCGCAGCGCCCTGCCCGAAGCCGCCCCCGTCGTCTCCGAGCAGTTCGCACTGGACATGTCGGCCCTGTCCGGCGAGCCCTTCGTCTCGGGCCAGATCGACTACCACCGCCATATGCCCAAGACCGTGGTCATGAACCGTGGGCCTCAGTCGCCCCGCGCCTGGGTCGTGCTCGAGTCGACCGGCCGACCACTGCAACGCGGCACCGCCTGGGCCCAGGGCTACCCCGAGCGACCACGCATGCTCACCCACCCCGAGGGCCGCGTCGTCGACAGTTACCTCATCGTCTTCGATCCCGACGATGAAACCAACCAGTTCAAGACCGCACGCTTTGAGCTCACGTTCCCCGGCGAGGTGCTGACCGTCATCACCGAAGACGCGGGCCTGGCCGAGAGCCACGAATGGTACGGCGACCCGGACACCCAGTACACGCTGGGCCCACTGCTGGTTGACGGCCTTGAGGGCGAGCCGGGCAATGTCGACGCCGCAGGGTTCGTGCCCGACACGATCACATTCAGCGCGGACCGCCGGACGCTGCGGGTGTTTCTGGGGGTTCACAACGGGGCCGATGCCCTGCGTGTCCTGGTGCTCCGGCCAAGCCGGGTCGGGGGGGGCCCGGCCTTCGCACCTGCATTCCGCTACGCGGTGTACAGCCACTATGGCGTCGCCGAGCAATACGCATCTTCACGTGCCTATCACGCCCCTCGCCGGGGTTTTTCAGCCACGCGGCTCAGCGCCGCCACGATCTCTTTGAAAGGAGAAAACCATGATGAATAGCAAAGCAGGATTCCTGA
>JBITAC010000037.1:0-11053 GCA_044439905.1 Phycisphaerales bacterium JB063
GTCGTCGCGACGGCTCGCGGGTCGCAGCTCTATCAGCAAGCCGACTCGGACGAGATGCGAGATGAGATTGAGCACTTCAGCCGTCTGATACTCCAGTACCCCTATTGGAAGGGCGAAGAGCTTCGGACGACGCACCACCGGACGTTGTATCAAGACTTCTTTACGGTACATGGAAGTGCAGCGGGTTATTTCATCGAGACATTCGCCCATGATTACGACAAGCTGTCAAGTATCCGTATCGTTCATCACGAGAATGAGATTCGACGTCGCAAGGAATACATGGATGCCGCGCTCGATGTCGCAGGCGCCGAGCATGCACTCGCGGGTAATCTCGATCACCTCCTAGATTTACCTGAACCTGAATCGACACAAGCCGAATCCGTACCTGACCCGGTACCACTGGCACAATCCAGTGACCCGGTGATTACTCAATCCGAAGGTGGTTCGGGGATGGGGTTGTGGATCGGTATTGGAGCGATCCTTGCGGCTTTGCTGGCGGGTTTTGTCTTCTGGATCAAATGTCGTTCACAAAAAGGTTAGCTTACTCTACTCGTCTGGTGGGGCGGCTGTGTGCGTAGTCAGACCAGGTGTGTTTCATTCGTTGTAGTTGACCTTTGATGCTGACGCTATCACGGCGGGCACGCTGCAAGAAAAATAGCCGGGGCCGTGTCCTCGCTGTGCTGCGGGCCGCACCAACCCCAACGATTTTTCTTGCGTCGTTTTGCCCTCGATCCGTGAGTGTCGCTAGGCATCGGTCAACAACAACGAAAGGAAAACGACCAGGACAACACAAACCAACAAACCCGAAGCGACGATCCGAGGCGGTAAGCTCAAAGCGACTATCTGGAAGAACACCGGCGGCAAGAAAGGCGACTTCTACAGCGTCGAGTTCAGCCGGACCTACAATCAGGGCGAGGCCTTCAAAGACAGCCACAGCTTTAGCGGCACCGAGCCGTTGCAGCTCGCCCGCCTGGCCCAACTGGCCTACGACCGCATCGCGGGTTTCCGAGAGCAGGACGCGGCGGGTGGCCGGGGTGGAGCGTAGTGAGCCCCGGAGAAATCGATCGTTGGGTGGGCGGCGAGTTTCTGGCGGTCGGCCGCAGTGTTCTGAGACTCGTTTGGCTTGATTGACCTGTCAAACGTGGTGTTCTACCGGTCGATCGCGGTGTTCTACCTTGTTTTTCCGACGTTTGACCCGGGTTTCGGGGTGTCGGGTACGGCTTGGCGGGCGGCGGAGGGGGTTTCCGCCCGCGCTGATGACCGGCTGGTGGCCGGGGTGGAGCGTAGCGACCCCCCGGAATGTAGACGCGAGGCCTCGGCCTTTGACGGGTTGTCGGCTGCGGTTCGCGATGTTCCGACAGCGGCGGGTGGCAGGGGCTGAGTCCTCGAAGCCCCGGGAGGGTCGGCCTGTGCGGGGCAATCACACGTCCCTATGAGCCGTTCCTTTCTCCCAACGCTTCGTTCCTATTTCCCAACGGACGGTTCACACGTCCCAACGCGCCGTTTCTTTTTCCCATCGTCCTGTTCACACATCCCAACGGGCCGTTTCTCTTTCCCAACGCTCCGTTTTTCTTTCCCAACGGGGCGTTCATACTTCCCAACGGGTCATTTCTTTTTCCCAACGGCGCGTTTCTTTTTCCCAACGCGGCGTTGGGATCAAGGTTCGGCTTCGGCGTGGGGCGTGACACGGCTGGGGGTGGCGGTTTTATCGGGAGGGGGTTGGCGGGGGTGGGGTTGTCAGGAAAATGCGGGAAAAAACGGGTGGGGGGGGTGAAGTCGGGGCGGGTGGGGCACGCGGCGAGGCGACGCGGGATGACGCGTGCCGGGTTCCGTGGAACATCACCCAGGCGGTGGCCGGCCCAAGCGGCGCGGGCACCGCAGGAGACCCTGTCATGCCTCGAAGCTTTATCCCAGGTCGGGACGCGGACCTTTTGGCGTTCGCCCGCAACATGGCCGATCTCACGGCCGCGCAGCCGGGGGTCTACGGCCTCAGCCAGGTCCAGGCCGACGGGCTCACGGCCAAGACCGACGCCTTCGCCGACCTCTACAACCTCTGCAACAACCCGGGCACCAAGACGCCCACCAAGGTCCAGGAGAAGCGCGACGCGAAGGCGGCGCTCATCGCCGACATCCGCGCGCTGGTCCGCATCATCCAGGGCTACCCCGGCACGACCGACGCCATGCGCCGCGACCTGAACATCACGGTCAGGGACAACACGCCCACGCCGGTGCCCGTGCCCGAGGAGCACCCGCTGTTGGAGGTGGTGGCGGTGATGGGTCGGAAGGTGAAGATCAAGCTGCGGCCGCTGACGGGCGAGGGCCGGGCCAAGCCCGACGGGGTGGTGGGCTCGACGCTGTACTACGCGGTGGGCGAGTCGTACCCCGAGGAGCTGGAGGGCTGGGTGTTCAAGGGGATCTCGTCGCAGACGACTTTTGAGGTGACGCTGCCGCCGACGGTGGCCGGCGGGGCGAAGGTGTGGTTCACGAGCGCGTGGTTTAACGGCAAGAGCCAGACCGGCCCGTCGTGCCCGCCGGTGGAGACGCGCATCGCCGGCGGCCTGTCGCAGGCGGCGTAACGCGGCGAAGCCGCGAGTTGTTAGGGTCTAGGGCTTAGGGCCTAGGAAGAAGTTTGAGCTTTGAAAGCGCGGGGGAGAGTTGTAGCCTCCCGTGCTTTTTTCTTTTTGATCTCACGCAGAGGCGCGGAGGCGCGGAGGTGGGGGGGGCGACGTACCGTAGGACAGACATTCCTGTCTGTCACAGGCCGCAGGCCTGGCCGGATCACCGTGGGGGCTTGTGTCGGGCTGCGCCCGATGACAGGCAGGAATGCCTGTCCTACCGTGGTTCTTCTTGACGTATTGGCGCCTTTTGCGCCTCTGCGTGAGGTTCTTTTCTTCGTTTCAGGGAGCTTGGTCATGTCGGACGGGTTGCGCGTGTTGAGTGGTGAGGTGGTGGGTGGTCCCGGTGATGCGGTGGTGCCGGCGTTGCCGACGGTTCGGGTTCGAGGCAATGAAGGCGGGGGTGGGATCACGATCCGGGCGGGGGTGCAGGAGGACTTCGCGTTTATTGATGCGCTGCAGAAGCGGCACAAGGTGGGGGTGGGGTTCATGTTCGAGGGGGCGATCCGCGGGCATATCCGGAAGGGGAATGTGCTCATCGCTGAAGCGATGAGAGTGAATAGTGAACAGTCCACAGTGAAAAGTGAGGACGATGGATTGTCTGACTCTTCGGTTCACTGTTCACTGGGCACTGATCACTGCCCGGCTGCTCCGCAGCCGGTGGGCTACCTCATCGGCGCGGACCGGTACCTGAAGCGGGACGAGCTGGGGGTGATTTATCAGGTCAACGTCGTGCCGGAGTTTCAGCGGTCGCTGGTGGCGGCGAATCTGCTCAAAGAGAAGTTTGAGCGGTCGGCGTATGGGTGCCGGCTGTATTGTTGTTGGTGTGCGCAGGACCTGCCGGCGAACCGGTTCTGGGAGGCGATGGGGTTTGTGCCTTTGGCGTTCCGGACGGGCGGGGGGCGCAGGAAAAAGGAGGGGCCGAGGATGCATATCTTTTGGCAGAAAAGGATCAGGGAAGATGACACGGGCGATCTTGCATCCGGGGGGACGCCGTACTGGTTCCCGAGTTTGACGGGTGCGGGGGCGATCGGTGAGGACCGGCTTGTGCTGCCGATCCCGCCGGGGACGCACTGGAGCGATGCGAAGCCGGTGGTGCTGCCGGAGGGCCCGCGCCCCCGGAAGGGTGGGGAAGGTGCAGATGAAGTGAAGTTGTTGGAGGACGAGGTGTCGCGGCTGGAGCGGGAGAAGAAAGGCTTGAGGGGTGAGGGGCGAGGGTCGAGGGGGAAGAACAAGTCGGAGGCGGATGTGAAGGCGAGGGGCAAGGCGAAGCCGGTGGCGGCGATCGAGATGGGCGGGCTGCGGTTCGGCCCCCCGCCCCCGGATGTTAGCGTGGGCGGTCATGAGGCATCAGGTTCATCGGCCGTCAATCAAGCGGCGGAGCGGGCGGTGGCGAAAGCCATTGAGGCGGAGTTGAAGGCGGCGAAGAAGGCGGTGCGTGCGGCGAAGAAGAAGTTTGACCCGGCGCAGGAGGCGTTTGCGCGGGAGCTGAAGGACCGCTGGCTGGAGCAGGTGCAGCGCGAGCCGGGGCTGATCGAGGGTGCCGCGCGGCCGCGCTACGCGGTGGGGCGGCGGGTGGAACACATGTCACCCACCGAAGCGCCCAACGGCCTCGCGGCGGCGATCGAACAGCCGCAGCCCCCGGAAGCAGCCCCGGAAGCGACCCCGGAAATGAAGCGGCTGGACGCGGCGTAGGGGGGGAGTGAACCGCAGAGGCGCGGAGGTCGCGGAGGGGGGCGGTTTGTTCGCCGCAGATGGTCGCGGATCAACGCGGATTTTGATTGAATCCAAACAACGGGTGAGCGGAGTTACTCGTAAAACTCTTCTTCTGTACGGATGATGCGGAGAGCGAGTTGATGCGACCCAGCTTCAAAGGCGGGTTGGTTACCAGCGACACCATGTGATGAAGAATCTCCGCCAAGGTAAAACAGGTCACCATGCTTCTGCGGCTCACCCAACCAGAACCACTGTTTTGGATCAAACGTGTCATTGAACTCGAAAGTGGTTGATGCGCCTGCAATGCGGAGCTTGCCTTGTAACCGACTGCCTTCTCGTAGAACCGCGACACTCACGGTCGTTTTGTCTGGCGAGATGTTGGCTTCCGCGAAACCTCCGAGCCCTCCCATTTCCTCGACGATGTTGCCTTGGTCATCCACAACAACCATCTTGACGCCATAGCAATCTCCCGCATCAGCCAAATCAAACTTCGTGATCTGCCAGCCGGTCGCCCATGCAACATCTTCGGGAGTGATGTGCGGGCTCGGGCCGGATGAAGTGACAGAGTTCTTGTCCTCGCAGCCGGCAATGTATACCAGTGCAACAACAAGAAGGATTAGGCAGTTATGTTTCATCGGAAGCTCCCTGAGAGATCAACAAGGAATGCGATGGAAACAGACTACATCAGATGCGCAATCGGCGTTGATCTGCGTCCATCGGTGGCAAAGACTGTCTTGCTCTGCGTCTTGGCGCCTCTGCGTGAGGTTGCTTGGTTTGTTTCGGCTCCGCCGAATGACAGGCAGGAATGCCTATCCCACCGGCCAGATGACAGGCGGCCCCCGGAAGTGCCTGTCCCGCCGGTCGGATGAAATGCAGTCTGCGGAAGGTCGGTCTTACGGTTGGGGTGGTGGTGGCAGTCGTTCGTGGCAGGGGCGGGTGTGCCAGAGGAGGACGGTGCCGTTGGCTTGGGCGGTGAGGATGGATTGGCCGTCGGGGCTGAAGTGTGCGGCGAGCTGTGGGCCCTGGGCGCGGTGGAGGAGCAGGACGTTTTGGCCGGTGTCGGCGTCCCAGAGGCGGGCGGTGCCGTCGTCGGAGGCGGTGATGACGCGGGTGGCGTCGGGGCTGAAAGAGATGCTTTTGAGGTTGGCGGTGTGGTCGTCGAGGGTGGCGAGGTGTTGGCCGGTGTGGATGTCCCAGAGCCCGACGCGGAAGTCGGCGCCGTGGATGGCGAGGCGGTCGCCTTGGGGTGAGACGGCGTAGAGCGGGAAGCCGATCGGTTGGCCGAGGGTTTGGGAGCCGGCGAGTTGTCGGAGGGGTTTGGCGGTGTCGATGTGGTAGACCCAGAGCTCGCCGCTGGGGTTGCCGACGAGGAGGTGTTGGCCGTCGGGGCTGAGGATGACGAGCGTGGGGGTTTTTGCGGGGTCGGTGTCTTGGGGCGCGGGCGGTGTTTCGAAACGGGTTTGGCCTTGCATGTCCCAGACGGTGACGCGGCCGTCGTTGGCGACGGCGGCGATGGATTGGCTGTCGGGTGCGAAGTCGGCGTAGGTCCAGCGTCTGCCGGGGGGTGCGTTGATGGTGCGGTCGTCGCCGGTCTCGAGGTCGGTGAGGTGGATGGCGAGGTCTTGGCCGGCGGTGTTCGCGGTGAGGACGTATCGGCCGTCGGGGCTGATGCGGCAGGAGGCGGAGAGGAGCGGTGTGGTTTGGCTGTAGGTTTTGCCGCGTGCGAGGTCGCGGAGGTTGAGTCGGAAGAGGAGCCCGCCCACGCCGCCGGGGTCGGTGTCGGGTGCGGTGGTGATGAGGGCGAGTGTGTCGCCGGCGTAGTGCAGGTCGATGAGTTGTTCGCTGCCGTGGGCCCAGCCGTCGAGGGGGTACTGTTCGAGGGTGCGGCCGGTGGTGGCGTCGCAGATGTAGACGACGCCCTCGGCGAGGTAGGCGAAGGCCTGGCCGTCGGGCCGGTAGGCGGCGGCGTCGGTGCGGTAGAAGCCGCGGCTGAGCATGGGCTGGTCGAGGCGGTCGGAGCGTGCGTGTGATCGTGCGCGCCAGACGCGTGCGGTGCCGTCGGCCGAGCCGGTGGCGCAGTAGGCCCCGTCGGGGCTGAAGTCGAACGCGGTGACCGCGGCGGTGTGGCCGAGCAGGGCGGTGATTTCGGAGCCGTCGTCGGCGTCCCAGAGGCGTGCGGTGTTGTCTCGGCTGAGGACGGCGACGAGTGAGCTGTCGGGGCTGAGTGCGGCGTGGGTGGTGCCGAGTCTGCCGCCGGGGAACTGGGCGATGCGCTGGCCGGTCGCGATGTCGTGGAGGTAGACCTGGCCTGCGGAGACGAGGACGGCGCGTCGGCCGGCGGGGTCGATCTGTGCGAGGTCGATGCGGTCGGTGAGTTCGCCCTGCAGCGCGGTCAGGGTGTCGGCCTGCGCGTCGTGCATGAAGAAGTTCTGCCCGGCGGAGAGCGCGAGCACGAGGGGTTCGCCGGCGAGCCAGGGGCGTGCCTCGCCCGAGACGCCGCCGGGCTGGCAGACGACCTCGCCGCGGAGTTCGCCGGTGGCGGTGTCGTAGACCTTGATGCGGCTGCGTGCGCGGGCGTCGGAGAACGCGCGGGGGGCGGGGCGGATGGCGGTCGCCGAGGCGGAGGTGGTGGCCCAGCGGTCGGGGACGATGTAGAACGATCGGCCGTCGGCGGTGAAGTCGGCGGTGAATGCGCCGCGGTCGGTGACGAACTGGTGGGTGGGGTCGTCGGAGGCGAGGTACTCGCCGAGCTTCTCGTGGGTCTGCGTGTCCCAGAGGAAGACGCGCTGGGTCATGGTCGCGACGAGCAGGCGTGTGCGGTCGGGTGAGAGCTGTGCCAGGACGATGCTGCTGTACTGCTCGCCGTGGTTGAAGGTGGCGAGGGTCTCGCCGGTGGCGGTGTCGCGGAGGGTGACGACGCCGTTGTAGGTGCCGCTGACCAGGCGGGATCCGTCGGCGCTGAACGCGAGGGTGTTGATGCCGGCGGTGGGCTGGCGGCTGGGGTGGGAGGGTGTGGTTGCGAGCGGTGCGCCGGTGCGTGCGTCCCAGAGGCGGACGACGCCGGTGCGTGTGCCGGTGGCGAGGCGCGAGCCGTCCGGGCTATAGGCGACGGCCGAGACTTCCCCGCCGCCGCCATCGAGCACCATGAGCGCCCCGTCGAGCCCGGCGTCGAGGTGTGCCCACTCCCAGTTGCGCAGCCCGGGGGCGCAGCTCTCGAGGTAGCCGCGTGCCGCGTCGGGGTTGTAGCTGGCCAGCGCGCTCTGCGCGGCGACGAGGTTGGCGAGGTAGGCGTCGTACTCCGCCGCGCGGCGTGATTCGTCCGCCTCCAGTGCGCGCTGCTGCGCGAGCTGCTGCATCTGGGTCGCGTGGGCGCGCTGCTCCGCCTCGGCCGACCGCGCCGCCTCGGCCCGCGCCCGGGCGTCGTCCGCCAACACCGCGAAGATCGACGTCGCGACGATCCCCAGCACCAGGACCACGAACGTCGCCGCCACCCCCGCGACCAGCGCCTTGTTGCGCTGGGCAAACTTCTTCATCAGGTAGCCCCGGCTGGGCGGCCGCGCGGTGATGGGCTCGTCGTCGAGGTATCGGCGGACGTCGGCGCTCAGCTCGTTGGCCGAGGGGTATCGGCGTTCGCGGTCTTTCTCCAGTGCCTTGCCGACGATCGTCTCGATGTCGCCGCGCAGCTTGGTGTTGATGCCCGACAGCCGGGTGGGCGCGTCTTCGCAGATCACCCGCGCAGCCTCGTGGATGACGCGCTGCTTGAGGTCGTAGGGGAGCTGGCCCGAGAGCAGCTCGTAGAGCACGACCCCCAGGGCGTAGACATCGCTGCGCGTGTCGATGTCTTCGTTCGCGCCGGCGATCTGTTCGGGGCTCATGTACGGGATCGTGCCGACGAGTTGGCCGACGTCCGTGTGCATCGTGGTCGTCTGCACATCGGATTCGGTGACGCGCGCGACGCCGAAGTCGAGCACCTTGACCTGCGGCTTGGGCGGGTCGCCGACCTGGGTGACCAGGATGTTCGCGGGCTTGAGGTCGCGGTGGATGACGCCCTTGGTGTGGGCGTGGTGGATGGCGTCGCAGACCTGGCCAAACAGCTCGAGGCGTGCGCGGGTGTCGAGCCGGTGGGTGTCGGCGTAGGTCGTCAGCGTCGGGCCGTCGATAAACTCCATCGCGAAGAACGGCCGGCCCTGGCTGAAACCCGCCTCGTAGATCGACGCGATGCCCGGGTGCTTGAGCTTGCCCAGCAGGTCGGCCTCGACCTCGAACCGCCGAAGGACATTCGGGGACGTGTGCCCCGCCTTGATCATCTTTAGCGCGACCCGCCGGGCGGGGTTGGCCTGACGCGCCTCGTAGACCACGCCCATCCCGCCCTCCCCGATCTGGCGGATGATCTCGTAACGCAGGTTCTCCGGCATCGCCTGCGTCAGACTCGGCGGCGGCTCCGCACCGGGGGGCAACTGGCTCACCGTCGGCGGCTGCGCAGGGCCCAAGGGGTTCACGATCGTCACGTCTTCGCAAGAAGCGGACGCCGACGCCAGACGCTCGGCCTGCGGCGAGGAATCCACCGTCTCGGCCTCATCGGGCACAGGCGTCTGCTCGCTGGCGTTGTCGGTTGTCAATGGGTACCCCTCGCGATGTGAAGACGGACGCGCCTCGGATATTGTGCATCAAGATATCAGGCGCAGAGTCGCTGTGTTTCACGGCTCGCCTGCAGTTGGGTAGTGGAACGCGGTCTGTGTCTGAACCGGCATAAACTTCGGAGGAATCAGATCACGCAAAGGCGCAGAGGCGCAAAGGAAGAAGGGAAGGGCGAAGAGAAAGTGGGGCAATCCGCATCGGGTTAGTCGTTTGGCGAAGGCGATTGCTTCATCTCTTCGATGCGCGATATCAGGATCGTGTCGAAGTCTTTGGCGCGGCGCTGTAGTTCGCGGTGTGGCTTGAGATTCCAGGGGCGTTTGATGCGAAAGATGAAGGAGCCGACGTGCCCCATCGCGCGCAGGGGGATCGGTGTTTTTGACCAGGCCTGTCTTGAGTTGCGCAGGCATGCTAAGGCGTGTGTGTAGTGGGTCTCGAGGCGATGCTCGATTACGGTGTCGACGTAGAGGTTGATGTATCCGCCATCCCGGCGAAACTCGGAGGCGCGCCGATACCAGTCGGCTGCAAGGGCGGGTTGATTCGCTTCACGGTGGGCATCGCCGGCGACCGAGCAGATGAGGTGGAGCACGTTGTCGCTCCTGTCGGCGGGTACGCCATCGATCGGCTCCAGCCCGAGGTAGGGCGTGAGAATCTCGAGGGCGCGGGACGGGTCGGGCTTGCGCGCTTCGAGTACTTTGGCGGCGCGAAACACGGTGCGGATGGCTTTGAAGGAATCTGGATTAGTCGGTGGCATCGTCTTACCCGCGAGTGATCGACCCGGGTTGCTTTCGTCAACAGATTACATTGAGCCCGGCAATGCAACCTGTGGTGCGGGGCAGTCGTGGCGTTGTGACATGCGATGCGATCATGGGGCGTAGCGGTCGAGGGTTTCGTTGCCGGGGCGGGTGTTGGTGCCGCCGGTGTAGGGGTCTTGTTCGAAGTCGGTGGTGTCGCCGTCGGGGAGGGCGCGGGGGTCGGCGGTGCTGAGGAGGTAGGCGGTGAGATTGTCGCGCAGGGTATGGGTGATGTCCTGATACTCGGCTGCATGTTCGGGGGCGGCGAGGTTGTTCAAAGCGTCGGGGTCGTTGTAGAGGTCATAGAGTTCTTCGGCGGGGCGTTTGGCGAAGCAGAGCTGCCAGTACTGTTCGTAGCCGGGGGTGTTGCGGTGGGTATAGACGACGAACTTGGCGGGGCCGTTGTCGCAGTCGCCGAGCCAGCCGCGGATGTTGTTGCGGTGGGGGAGGGGGAGGGCGCGGTCGGGGTGCGGGGTGCCGGCGGGCCAGCGGGTGGGCTCGAGGTTCTGGATGTAGAGCCAGCGGTCGGTGCGGATGGCGCGGCTGGGGTAGCCGCCGGTGATGGGGGCCTCGCGGCAGGAGGTGTGGCGCTCGCGGCCGAAGACGATGGACTCACGCCATTCGACATCGGCATCGTCAGTTGCTGCGAGTATCGGCAACAGCGAGCGGCCGGTCATGTCGTCGGGGGCGGTGAGGCCGGCGGCGTCGAGGAAGGTGGGGGCGAGGTCGGTGAGGGAGACGAGGGCGTCGGTGGCGGAGCCGGGGGCGCCGACGCCGCCCGGGAAGCGGACGACGAGGGGGACGCGGGTGCCTGCGTCGTAGAGGTTGCCTTTGCATCGGGGGAAGGGCATGCCGTGGTCGCCGGTGACGACGATGAGGGTGTCGTCGAGGATGCCGCGTTGTTCGAGCTGATTGAGGGCGTTGGCGACGAGGCGGTCGAAGCGCTGGACCTCGCTGTAGTAGTCGGCGATGTCGTTGCGGACGGCGGGGGTGTCGGGGAAGTGGGAGAAGAGGTGGACGCGGTCGGGGTCGATGCCGGCGTCCTGGCCGGCGTTGTGGTCGTAGGGGCGGTGGGGGTCGTGGCTGCCGAGCCAGTAGCAGAAGGGGGTGTTGTTGGGCTGTTCGTCGAGGAAGTTGGCGAGGCCGTTGATACCGGGGCCGAACCCGGGGCCGGCGGGGTGTTGGTCGCGGTTGTCGAGTGAGCCGGGGCCGTAGGACTTGCCGCCGTGCCCGATGCGGTAGCCGGCGTCTTGGAGGAGCAGTGGGTAGACGTTGAGTTGTGCGGGGAGTTGG